>JALXAF010000228.1 GCA_026992375.1 Anaerolineae bacterium | reverse complement strand
ATGATCATCAGTCCGTCCTCTTTGTGCGTCTCATACGCCTTCACCAGGCCCGGCATCTCCCGGCGACAAGGTGGACACCAGGTCGCCCAAAAATTCACGATCACCGGCTGGCCCCTGAAATCGGCCAGGGTGTAGCTGGAACCATCGGGATAGCGAAAGCCAAAATTGGGCGCGGGCTTGCCCTGCACAGGCTGAGCGCCCGAGTTTTTGATCCCGGCCAGCGTCGCCACCGCCAGACTATCGGGGATATTGCTCGTGTCTGCGGTTCCGCCCGACCCGGACTGATTGGAAAAGAGCAAAAACGCGGCCACCGCGGCCAACGCCACGCCAAGGATGATCACGCCAATGGCGATCTGACGGTTCTTGTTCGATTTCTTCTGCTGATAGTTGGATCTGTATTGTTTTTTCTTCTTGGCCATTTTTCAAACAGACTCCATAAGCGGCTGCACGCCAGTAACGAACGAAAATGGAACGCAGAAACCTCTGATGCACACAGATTTTCGCAGATTATCCTGATTTTATCTGTTTCTATCTGCGCAGATCAGCTTTTTCTGCGTCATCTGCGTTCTATCTTCGGAACAGACTCCATGAGTGAATACAATCAGTCCATTTTCCTGCAATTTCGCGTCAGTGCAAAATTCATTACTCCGCCGTAGCGACGGCCGCGCCGAACACCGCGCCGCTGAGATAACCGAGATACGCGGGCACCAGGGGCAGCACGCAGGGCGAGAGGAAAGAAACCAGCCCGCCCAAAAAGGCGAACAGCACCGAAATCTGGCTAGTGCCACTCTCGCCGACCAGCCCCGACTCCAGCGTAAAGAAACCGCCGAACTGGGACAGGCGAGACAGGGTGTCGGTGAAGAGCAGCAGCGCAATGAGGATAAGCAGAATGCCGCTAATCAAGCTAATGGTGGGCAGCCATTTGTAGAACCTGGGCAGATAATCGGTGAGCTTGGAGAACAACGCGCCCGCAACGAGGAAGGGAATGCCCAGACCAACGGAGTAAGCGGCCAGCAGCACCGCGCCCTGCACCCAGGTCTGCTCCTGCGCGGCCAGCAGCAGGATGCCCGAGAGAATCGGGCCTACGCAAGGCGTCCAGCCCGCGGCGAAGATAACCCCTACCAACACGCTGCGCCCGTAAGACGCCTCGCCCCCGAACTTTCCGCCCATATCCATGCGGAACTCCCGGTCGAAGACGTCGGTGCGGTTGCCGAAATAGATGGTGGCGATGACCAGCGCCGTTTCCAGCGCCTTCAGCCACAAAACAGGCGCAGCGCTGGTGATGAAACTGAGTCCGCCGATGATGACGCTGAAAATCAGCAGGACGAAAGTGTCCCACCCTGCGCCCGAAAACACCGTCAGCGCGATGAGGATGGCGTTGAGGATGCGAAAACTCTGCTCGTATTGATATCCCAGCCAGTAGGTGACGCCGCCAAACGCAATGGCCGCGATTCCCCATCCCAGATACCCCATCCTGACATGGGCCACCTTGATGGAGAAGATGATGAGCAGGATCGCTCCCACTCGGGTGATGACCGGCAGCGCATCGTAAAGCGCGTAGCCGCCCAGCAATCCCACCGACGCGCCCAGCAGGGTGAAGATGGCCGAAAAGCCAAACACCAGCGCCAACGCGTGGAGAAAAGTAACGCGTGAGCTAACAGTAGTCTTCATCGATGTCATAGATAACTCCAGATGATGAAATCAGCGTTCAAAGAGGTTTGCCAACAATTCCAAATTTAGAATCCGCAAGGAGAAAGGAGGCGATTTCACCCCTCCCGGCC
>JALXAF010000227.1 GCA_026992375.1 Anaerolineae bacterium | reverse complement strand
CGATGAAGAATTGCTCGCCGGCGAAGGGCTCGCGCAGCATCAGCCCATCGCTGCGGGTGACGGAAAAACTGGGTTGGCCGTCGTTGTCGAACAGGCTGACGGTGATCTCGGCGCCATTCTGGTAGAGATAGGCGTCGTCACCGCCATCGGCCCGGGCGACGACGAGCGGAGAGAAGAGTCCGCAGAGCAAAATTATCAGAAACAGGTGGCGCATAGGATTGGGGGGCGGGTGCGTGGAGATTGGGGGCTTTAGGGCTTTATCTCTGGCGTTTGCCGCGAGCAAAAGAATATATATTATGCCACAAATGGCGCTGCTGCGGATAGCGGCGTTCAATGCTTGCGCCAGAAGGCGTAGCTGGGGGTGAAAAGCGAACCAGGCGTGCATATCTCGTGCATATCTTATGAACATTGGCAAAATAATCAGGTCATAGGTTGGGGGCGCTTCTCGTCGGGCGGACGTGGCGAACGCCACGATGACTGATTTAAATTGTGAACATTCGCAACTATACAGCTTGCATGTCTGACCGTAAATGCCGAAGCCGCCAATATGCAACATGCCAGGACCGTAAAACATCAAGCGTCAAACGTCATCTTGCTGTAACGATGCCATGGCTCGATGATTGGGACCAACCATCCTGGCAGTTACTTGCGGTCGCGGATTTCACTGCTGCGTTCATCAACCAGTTCAAGGGCGTCAGCCAGGATGAGTTTGCTTTGGAAAATTCTCATTCCACACCACGAGCGCTGGCCCCAATGAGGCAAGAGAAACGTCTGCCTAGATGCGACCTGCTCGTGTTCACGCCGTTGTGGACAATGCGTTGATCCAGTCGCTGCGACTGACGCCAAAAGCCTCTTGCAACATTTCCTGCATGGTTCGAACCGTCATCATCCCGGGAAATGCAGCGGCGAGCACCATCCTATACAATCTGAGCGATTTTCGGGTACAATATACCGAAATGATTTTTACATTGACGTTTTTGGAGGAAACAATGGCCCAAGCCGAACTTAAAAAAACTCATCTCTATTGCCAGGGACTCATCCCGTAGCGACGAGGAACGAACCACCGCCATCCACACCTTGAAACGCTTTTCGCCGGAAGAGGCGATTCCCTATTTGCTGGAATTGATGAAGGACGATGCGCTATCGGTGCGCTGGGCGGCCGCCACCACATTACGTCATTTTGGAAGGGACATGCTGGAGCCTCTGCTGCGGGCGTTGGAGACAAAACCCGCGGACATCCGTTTCTATGAAAGTGCGCATCATGCCCTTGTCCGTTTCGGCGACCCGGCCATCGAATCCATTCTGGCGCCGGTTCTCGACGCTCTATCTGGACCGGGCGCGGCGACAGCCGTCCCCGCAGCGGCTGTAGAGGCTCTGGAAAAACTGGAAGCCGCGGCCTGAGCGATCCCGTCTTCGATTGTCAAAACCGCGCTCGGTGGGAATTATCCCGGCGCGGTTTCTTCTTGTTTTCCCTCGGTCTCTTCCAATGCGTCAAGAATTACAACGACTTCCTCACCGATTTCGATTCCCAGTTTCTGACGCAGCCGGGCGTTGATCATAATGAAATGACGGCCATCGCCTGTGGGGAATGCAGAACCGTTGTAATCGCCGCCGTTGATGGTGCCCCTGACCTTGATCCGGGATCGACTGTTTAGCTCAGAACTGATGAAACGCGGAAACTCCACGCAGTAATAGTTGCCCCTGCGCACCAATGGACCAAGGAAGTGAATATCAGACATGCTTGCAACTCCAGGCCTTCAAGAAAGTCTCTCACGAGACGATGGG
>JALXAF010000226.1 GCA_026992375.1 Anaerolineae bacterium | reverse complement strand
ACGTGTTACTCACCCGTGCGCCACTCGCCCACCGGTTTCCGAAGAATCCGGCTGCTCGTTCGACTTGCATGTGTTAGGCACGCCGCCAACGTTCATCCTGAGCCAGGATCAAACTCTCCGACAAAAATTGATTGTTTCCTGTGTTCAACAGGTCACTTTTCGGAGCCCTGACTGCACAAGCTTTCCTACCACTCTTCAACTGTTAAAGTTCTGGATGACAGCCGCTCAAGGCAAATAAAAACGCCGACAACGATACACATGCCGACGAATGCTTCAACGTCCTTGGTGTAAGTAACGATTTGAAAAATTCCTGAGCGGTCTCTCCTTTATTAAGGTCGTTTAGTGTGACCTCTTGCGCATTTGCGAAGGCAATTCTAGCACATCATCTGGGGCTTGTCAAGTCCCTTTCGAGACCTTTCTCAAGTTCTCACAAAACTCGTTTTTCTCGCCCGTCTGGCCGATTTTGCGTGGCCATTTATGATGTTTTCAAGATGCCGTATCGCTGAGCGCAAAACCCAATATACCACACGGATTGAGCTTTGTCAATACCTTTTTCGAGGGAATTTTGACTTTTTTCAAAATTCGTTGAATTCAGATGTCGCGGCGGCCTTCCAGCGCCCGGCTGAGGGTGATTTCGTCCGCATATTCCAGATCGCCGCCCACGGGCAACCCCCGGGCCAGACGGGTGACCCGCACGCCTTTGGGATGCAACAACCGGGCCAGATACATGGCCGTGGCCTCGCCTTCCATGTTGGGGTTGGTGGCGATGAGCACTTCCTGGATGGGCTCCCGCTCCAGGCGATCCAGCAAAGACTGCATCCGCAGGTCATCAGGCCCGACGCCCTCCACCGGATTGATGACCCCGTGCAGCACATGATAGAGGCCCTTGTACGCGCCCGTGCGCTCGATAGCCACCACGTCCAGCGGGTCCTCCACCACGCACACCAGATGCTGATCCCGGCCCGGATCGCTGCAGATGGCGCATGGATCGGTCTCGGAAAGGTTCTGGCAGCGAGAGCAGTAGACGATGCTCTCTTTCAGCGTGGCGATGGCCTCGGCCAGGTCTTGCACCTGATCGTCGGGCGCGCGCAGCATGTAGAACGCCAGCCGGGACGCGCTCTTGGGCCCGATGCCGGGCAGGCGCTCGAAGGCTTCGATGAGTCGCTGGATGGGTTCAGCTACGCCGTGCATGGGGGGAGTTCACCGTTCGAGGTTCAAAGTTGGTTAGAGCAGGCCGGGTGGCAGGCCCAGGCCCGAGGTCAATCCGCCCATGCGCTCCTCGGCCAGTTTGCGCGAAAGCTCCAGAGCCTCGGAGACGGCGCTGAGGATCAGGTCCTCCAGCATTTCCACATCTTCGGGGTCCACCACCTCAGGCTGGATAGAGATGGAGAGGATGTCCTGCTGGCCGTTGGCCACGACTCTGACCACGCCGCCGCCCACGCTGGCCTCGACGGTTTCTTCGGCCAGGGCGGCCTGGGTTTGGGCCATCTGCTCCTGCAGGGCCTGCATCTGAGCCATCATGTCGCCGCCACCGCCAGCGCCGCCACGCGGGCCTTTGGGGCGAGAACCTGGAGACCGATATCCTTTGGGTGCTTTTTTTCTCTTGGCCATAATATGATCGCTATTTGGAAATTAGAAGATTGAGCAAATTGGGAGATCATCCGTTATTTTCGATTTCCCCTCCCCATTTATCAACGGCTCGACGCACCACAGGATGGTCGGCCAGGGAGGAGGCGGGAGCATCAGTTGTCGGAGGCTGGGGATCAGGCGCGGAATTGGGCGTAGGCGAG
>JALXAF010000225.1 GCA_026992375.1 Anaerolineae bacterium | reverse complement strand
TTTTGACGCGAATTGAGCTAATTTGACGAATTTTTCTTCCATTTTTCGCAAAATTCGTGTTAATTTGTGTCAGAATTCGAAAAACGCCAGTGTCCAGTCCTTTACATCATTTTACCATGTCAAAATTCAAACAGATCGACCTGAGTATTCACAACGAAGAATGGCTGGAGCACGCCATCGAGCGGGCCCGCGAACGAAACATTATCATCCCCACCTTCGAGCAGCAGCGCCACCCCGAGCTGATCCCGGACAAGATCAAGGAGAAGCTGAAGAACGTGGGCCTGTGGGACCTGAATCCCCTGAATCTCTTCCGCATCACCTGGAAGAACGAGCCCAAGGCGTTCGGCGGCGGCTTCGGCGGCGTCAACTATATGGAATATCCCAGCGAGCTGACCGGCGTGGACGCCCGCATCATCACCCTGGTGGGCAAATGGTTTCCCACCGGCGCGCACAAGGTGGGCGCAGCCTTCGGCTGCCTCGTCCCCCGGCTGACCACGGGCCAGTTCGATCCCACCTACCACAAGGCGGTGTGGCCCTCCACCGGCAACTATTGCCGCGGCGGCGCCTATGATTCCAACCTGCTGGGCTGCGAGTCCGTGGCCATCCTGCCTGAGGGCATGAGCAAGGAGCGCTTCGAGTGGCTGAAGTCGGTGGCGGGCGAGATCATCGCCACGCCGGGCACCGAGAGCAACGTCAAGGAGATTTTCGACAAATGCAACGAGCTGCGGGCCTCGGGCGAGCCGCTGGTCATCTTCAACCAGTTCGATGAATTCGGCAACTACCTGTGGCATTATGAGATCACCGGCCCGGCCATGGTCGAGGTGCTGGAGCAGGAAATGGGCCCCAACGACCAGTATCGCGGCGTGGTGCTGACCACGGGCTCCGCGGGCACCATCGCCAGCGGCGACTACATGAAAGAGCAGTTTCCCACCAGCAAAATCGCGGCCAGCGAGGCCCTGCAATGCCCCACGCTGCTGCAAAACGGCTTCGGCGAGCATCGCATCGAGGGCATTGGCGATAAGCACGTGCCCTGGATTCACAATGTGAAGAACACCGACATGGTGATGGCGGTGGATGACGAGGCCACCATCTCGCTGATGCGCCTGTTCAACGAGCCCGAGGGCAAGCGACTGCTGGTCGAGAAGGGCGTGCCCGCCGAGTTTGTGGACAGGCTGGACCTGCTGGGCATTTCCAGCATCGCCAACATGATCTCCGCCATCAAGTTCGCCAAGTACTACGAACTGGGCCCCAACGATGTGGTGCTCACCGTGGCCACTGACTCCATGGAGATGTACCAGAGCCGCCTTCGCGAGCTGCGCGAGGAGCGGGGCGAATTCACCCGGGAGGACGCGATTGCCGCCTGGGCCCAGTGGCTGGAAGGCGTCAACATCGACAATATGCTGGAGACCCGCTACTACGACCGCAAACGCATCCACAACCTCAAGTACTACACCTGGGTCGAGCAGCAGGGCAAGACCTATGAGGAAATCAAGGCCCAGTGGTACGATTTCGACGACTACTGGGGCAGCATCCACGGCCATGTGGAGGAGCTGGACGCCCGGATCAACGAATTCAACCGCCGCACGGGCCTGCTGCAGAAGCTGTAAGACGCGTCGAGGGACGCCGTCCGATGGACAGCCCCTCCTTTGGCGCGAGAAACCGACTGCGTGATGCGTGAGACGTGATGCGTGATGCGTAGAAACCCTCACGTTTCACGCATCAGCAATTCCATCCACAAGAGGCAGGGGCCGACTTCCCCCTCCCAGCCTCCTTTTTGCCCCCACCCCGAC
>JALXAF010000224.1 GCA_026992375.1 Anaerolineae bacterium | reverse complement strand
GCAGATGGGCGTCTCCCTCCCCCGATACTCGCTGCGCTCGTGTTCGGGGGAGGGAGACGCCCATCTGCTGCACAAATTGGCAAAGCGATGGGCTCCTCCCCCTGCAAGGCGTCAGCCGAAGCGGGGGAGGCCGGGAGGGGGGCTTGTCTCCGAACCAAATTTGAAATTGCTGGGCGCTTGTACAAACGTCTTGCTGCCACGCCAGTTTTGTGCTATAAACAATCAGGAATGACCTTTCCTGATCGGAGTAAACCTATGTCTGTTTCCGTTGAACAACTGAAAAAAGCCGTTGCAAATTTGCCCAAAGACGAACTCAGAGAGTTTCGCTCCTGGTATGAGGCGTTCGATGCCGAAGCCTGGGATAAACAACTGGAGCAGGATGTCATCAACGGCAAGCTCGATCATCTGGCCGAAAAAGCCATTCTGGATTACAAAATATCGGATCAATGATTAATGAGTGATGATTAAAGCGAAAACCACATCGATGCAGCCTTTAATCATTGTTCATTAATCTTTGAGCTTTGTCAGTAGCTGCATGATGCCAGGCATGAGCAATGACTTTTCTGATAATGTCTAATGAGCCTCGGCCCGCTGCGGGCGCTCGCCGTAGTACTGATAATAATTGACTTCGATGTTGGCGTTGAACAGCTTCCGCACCCGATCGGGACGCCCGCGCTTGAAGTAGCGAGGAAACATCCTGTCCGCAGTCAGCACATAAATCGACCAGCCTTTCTTTTTCTTGAAGGTTTTGTTGAACGAGATGTAGATGTCGTTCAACTCCTTGTAATCCAGCAGCTTGACGCCGTAGGGGAAGTTGGAGATGAGGACGCCATACTGCTGGTCGATCCACAGATCTCGGATATCCTTTTGCTCGAAGACGATGTCTTGGCCCACGCCCGCGCGTTTGGCGTTGGCCCGAGCGCCCGAGATCGCGTCTCCGTCGATGTCGTAACCGAAGATGCGCAGCTTGCCCGCGGGCCGAATGGCCGCCTTGGCCTCCTTGCGGGCCAGATACCAGGCCGAGACCGGGATGACGGGCCATTCCTCCGATGCGAAGCTGCGATGCAGGCCCGGAGCCATGTTACGCCCGATCATCGCCGCCTCGATGAGAATCGTGCCCGAGCCGCACATGGGGTCGATGAGCAGCCGGTCGGGCCGCCAGAAGCTGAGCTGCACCAACGCCGCGGCCAGGGTCTCCTTCAGCGGCGCCACGCCCGTGTGCGCCCGATAGCCGCGCTTGTGCAACCCCTCGCCGCTGGCGTCCAGCGTCAGCATGGCCACATCTTTCAGCACCGACGCGCGGATGGTGTAGGCCGGGCCGGTTTCCTCAAACCACTCGATGGCGTACGCCCCCTTCAGGCGCTCCACCACCGCCTTCTTGGTGATGGACTGGATGGTGCGAAAGCTGCCAAGTTGGGATTTGACGCCCTTGCCCAGCACTGTAAATCGACCATCCTGGATGATCCAATCCTCCCAGGGCAGGGCCCGAACGCCCTCGAAAAGCTCGTCGAAAGTGCGGGCCTGGAACGCCCCCATCTTCACCAGCACCCGATCCGCGCTGCGCAGCCACAAATTGACCCGGGGGATGTCGGCCAGCGCGGCGTCGAACTCGACGCGCCCCTCCGATACCCGCACATCTGCGAAACCCAGGGCCTGAACCTCGCGTTTGACGACGCTTTCCAGACCAAAAGCAGTGGTGGCAATGAGAGTGATAGATGTCATGCCTTAGTTTACCACGAACGAACCCTTTGTTCTACGCAATGGCGCCTTTTTCTCACCATCGCCGGGGTAACTG
>JALXAF010000223.1 GCA_026992375.1 Anaerolineae bacterium | reverse complement strand
GAAGTTGTGACGTAAGTCACTGCGCGCCCGGGCGGGAGATGGGATAATAGGATAAACAAACGTCAAGCGTCAAAACGTGCCGGGAAGGCTCTTTTTGATGTTTGACGCATGACGTTTGACGATCCATTTCTCCTCGCAAGGAGCGCCTCATGTTCAAACAGATTTTAGTCCCCGTAGATGGTTCTGAAGACGCCTGGGTGGCGCTATCCCAGGCCATCGAGATCGCACAAGAGGAAGAATCCACCATTCAAGCCCTGTTCGTAGCCGATTCCCGCATCATCGAAGCGCCCTACTGGACCGCTGCTCCCCCGGACGAGCCCCTACCTACGGGCGATGAAAACAAGGTTGAGCTGGCTCTGACCATCGGCGAGATGATCGCGGGCTTTGGCGAAAAGGCCCTGGCCGAAGCGAAGCGCCGGTGTGAAGAAGCCCAGGTGGTTTGCGAAACCTCGTACGAGGTGGGCGCGGTGGTCAACGTCATTCTCGAAAAAGCCGAACATGTCGATCTGGTGGTGTTGGGCCGCCACGGGCAAGGCGCAATTTATGCGGGGCCGCATTTGGGCTCCGTTTTCGAGGCTGTGGTGCGGCACGCCCCCTGCCCGGTGCTGGCCACCCAGGCCGAGGTCAGACCCATCCGCAAAGTCCTAGTGGCGTATGATGGCAGTGATCGGGCCAAAGACGCGCTGTACATTGGCGCCCGCCTGGCCCAGGCCCAGAGTAGAGACCTGGTGCTGCTGGTGGTCAATGATGGCCGCCCAGGTCGGCTCAACGTCTTTGCCGAGGCCAAAGACTGGCTCGAAAAGCACGGCGTTCCGGCCAAATATCGCTATGAAGAGGGCGAGCCCGCCGAGACCATCCTGGAAGTCGCACGGGAAGAGGACGTCTCCCTCATCATCATCGGGGCCTTCGGCCACAGCCGCTTCCTGGAGATATTCTTCGGCAGCACCGTGGACGAGGTGGTGCATCAGGCCATTGCGCCCGTGATGATCTGTCACTGATCTTCGCCCGCCCCCGCCCGCTATACGCGAAATGTCTCACGCCAACCAGTCTTTCCTTGACCACCTTGCGTGAGACATTTCTTTTTGGTTCTGGTTCCGCCAGGTTCGGCTTTTGAGATTTCTGTTGGGATGAAGCGGGGATGTGAATAGCGGGACGTACACCCCGTTCTGACATACAAAAAGAAAACTTGTCGATTAGGCCAGGTGAACGCCCTCGCCTATAATTATCGGACGATGCGCCTCGCTTTCCATGCGACGATTTCCTAACCCGGACAACCCGGAACCCCAAAAGCTGATCTCGCACAAAGCATGTCGTGAAAGCAGTATGATATTTGACGCTTGACGTTTTACGGTCTTGGCATGTCGCCTGTTGGCAGCTCTAACCTGCAAGATTTGACATGTCCGTCGTGTCTTCGTGGCAAAAAAGGACGATTGGAGCCAACGACTTTAGCAGTTATCATATTTCTTGCCCAAAACGCCTATGATCATCGGCATCGACGCCTCGCGGGCCCTGGTCGCCCGCCGCACCGGCACCGAACGTTACAGCCTTGAGCTCATCAATGCCCTGTTGGACCTGAACAGCGGCCACACCATCCGCCTCTACGTCCCCCGCAGGCCGCCCATCGACCTGTTTCGCGACAGCGCCGAGGTCCTCATCCTGCCCGGCAAGCGCCTATGGACGCACGCGAAACTGGGCCCGCACACCCGCAAACATCCCCCCGACGCACTCTTCGTGCCCTCGCACGTGCTGCCCATCGTGGGCCCGCCCCGCACCGTGGTCACCGTGCACGATCTGGGCTACG
>JALXAF010000222.1 GCA_026992375.1 Anaerolineae bacterium | reverse complement strand
GAACCGATGACGATGACATCGTAATCTGACATGAAAAACGCTCCTTTTGGGATAAAACTTGGGATATTTGGGATAAAACTTGGATTATCCCTGGGCCTGGAGCTTTTCCACCAGCTTGATGTAGCGTTTCATGGCCACATTTTGGGGCATGCCCTTCAGTTTCTTCCAGGCGTCATATTTGGCCCGACCCGCAAAATCGGTGAAACCGGGCCGCTTGCCTTGTACATCGCCTGCTGTGGCCTGCTTGTAGTAGGCGTAGAGTTTGAGCAGCGTGTTGTTATCTGGGCGTTGAGGCAGTTTGGTGGCGACTTTGGCCGCGGCCTCGAATCGGGCCTGAAGGTCATCGGGCGTCATAGTCTGTTTCTTTGAGCGTATCGAGATGGTGATCTCAAGTATCGCATGGGTGAAGGCGTCGCGCAAACGGATGCTCGCGGGCGCTCGGTAGCAATTCCAAATGGGTGTATCCAATTTCGGTTGGAAGCGTTTGCCACGCCCGCCCGGCGATAAAGTCGCCGGGCTACAGAACAGCGCCGGATAAATCCGGCTAGCCCCGAAGGGGCGCTGTTTCTAGCCGGGGGACTTTATCCTCCGGCGCTGGCGGCGGGCGCGAAGCGCCCCGCCAATGAATGGATTATTTTAACTTTCCAACTCATTTTGGACACACCCATTCCAAATTTAGAATCCGCAAGCGGTAAGGAATCGATTTCACCTCTCCCGGCCTTCTCTTTGCCCCCACCCCGCATCTCCCCCGAACACGAGCGCAGCGAGCATGGGGGAGATGCTCATCTGCTACACGAATTGACAAAGCGATGGGCTCCTCCCCCTGCAAAGCGCAGCCGAAGCGGGAGAGGGCCGGGAGAGGGGCTTGTCTCCGAATCAAATTCGAAACTGTCGGGGTGCTCGGGCGTCATCTCGCCCAATTGCAGTGATCCATGTATAATCTTGTGGACCGTTTGTTCCGTCACGCTCACTGAGGAAACACCATGGCCCGAACTTCCAACGCCGCGTTGCTACGGGAGATCATCCAGACAGCGCCCGCCCAATTGAATCTCACCATCGAAGAGCATCTGCAACAGGCCGCCAGCGCCGCCGACGACCTTCGCTCCCGCTACCCCTCATCCCTGGCGCTGGATGCGATGGAAACCGCGCTGGCCGTGGTCAAAGAAGCGTATCCCCTGCTGCTGCATCTGGCCGTCAAGTTGGCAAAATCCAAACAGATTCTGGCCGAGATCGACGAACAGGTGCATGTGACAGTGGTTTTCGCCATGTACAAAGAGACGATACGCATCCTCACCCGAAAGGAGGACCCTCGCGGCGAGAATTTCCTGTTGCGCAAGATCGGGCAGCTGCAATGGCTGTTCGATGATTTTCCGAACTTCAGTTGGGATATGCTGGTGGTGGACGACGGCTGTCCCGATGGCAGCGGGCGTCTTGCCCAACAGATTCTGGCCGAAAAATACGATGGCGATAACGTCCGCGTTCTCTTTTTGCAGGACGCCATCGATGAGAACCTGCCCGTCATCTGGCCCATAACCTCGACGGACGATAGCCGCAAGGGCGGCAGCATCGAGTATGGCATGTGGGTGGCCGCGCAGCAGCAACGCCCCAACCACATCATCCTCTTCACCGACGCTGATCTCTCAACCCATTTGGGGCAGACGGGGCTGCTGGTGGGGCCTATCGTGCAGGATGGGGCGGACGCGGCCGTTGGCTCGCGCCGCGAGCCCGAATCCATCGTGATCAAGGCAGGCGCGCGCAATCTGCGGGGCAAGCTCTTCATCTACCTGTGGAAACGCGTCATCA
>JALXAF010000221.1 GCA_026992375.1 Anaerolineae bacterium | reverse complement strand
TACCTTAGCAGTTAAGCGAAAGCCATCTTTTCCTCTTGGCGTTTTTGCGCCTTTGCGTGAGGCAAAGCTTTTTTCAGTAGAGCAAAAGGAGAATATCCAAACCTCGCGACTTGGGTTATAATACCCCGGACGACGGTCCGCCGATGCCGATGAAAGATGGAACGCAGACACATCTGATGCACACAGATTTTCGCAGATTGTTTTGATTTGGGTGTGTCCAATTTCGGTTGGAAGCGTTTGCCACGTCCGCCCGGCGATGAAGTCGCCGGGCTACAAAACAGCGCCGGATAAATCCGGCTAGCCCCGCAGGGGCGCTGTTTCTCTAGCCGGGGGACTTTATCCCCCGGCGCTGGCGGAGGGCGCGAAGCGCCCCGCCAATGAATGGATCATTTTAACTTTCCAACTCATTTTGGACACACCCTTTTGATTTTATCTATTTTTATCTGCGTAGATCAGCTTTTTCTGCGTCATCTGCGTTCTATTTACCCATGAAACCCCTTTGTTACGTCATTCCGACGACCGCAGGGAGGAGGAATCTCCCTGGTGCGACGCACTTGAGCCTGCGGTAAGTGCGTCGCACCTTTCGGTCGCTGCGCTCCCTCGAAATGACGCAGGAGAGCCGTGATGCGTAACGACCTCACGCATTACGCATCACGCCCGTTGCAAACTCGCCCAACGTTGACTTCGCGAGCCTTCAGCAACCGACGATTATTCTATTTCCAAGCAGCTCATGTACACATTGCGTCAGAGTCTGGCTCAACGGGATTTGCTCGAACTCCCCATCATCGCCCGCAATCAGGGGCTCGAACTGGATGATGCGGCGGAGGGCGATCCGCCAACGACGCTGAGCGAGCAAATGTTGCAGCCCCGGCAGGTGATGGAGGTCTGGTCGGATCTGCCGGTCGAGGCCCGGCAAGCCTTGGCAGAGCTGGCCCGCACTCAGCCGGGCATGCCCGCGCCCGCATTTCAGCGCCGATTTGGCGAACTGCGGCGCATCGGGCCGGGCAGGCTGCAAACCGAACAGCCCTGGAAGACGCCCACGGGTCCGGCCGAAATCCTGTGGTATCTGGGCTGGATCGGACGGGGATTCAGAGAAACGCCCGAGGGCGTGCTGGATATCATCGCCATCCCCGATGACCTGGCCGCGCTGCTGCCCCTGGCGGAGATCGCCAGCGAGGCCGAGCCGCCGCTGCCTGCTGCGCAGCCCCAGCCCGCCGAGGCCCGCGAGCTGGGACAAATGCTGCTGGATGATCTGGGAACTTTGCTGGCCTATGTGCAAAATCATCGGGTGTGGCTGCGCCAGGGCCAGCGCTGGCGCATGGATGATCTGAAACGGCTGGCCCCGCGTCTACGCCTGAGCGGCATCCGCAAGCAACCTTTGGAGGCGGGCGGGCCGCTGCATTTCATCTTTTTCGCAGCCAAAAGGCTGGGATTGCTTGCCGTGCGTCAACGGCGGCAGCAATTCGGCAAGGCGCTGCGGCCCTGGCTTGAGCAATCTCGGGCGCAGCAGATGGCCAGTCTCTTCACCGCGTGGCGGCAGGCCGATGACTGGAATGATCTCTGTCTGGCTCCGGGATTGCGCTGTCAGGAGGGCGCATGGCGCAACGATCCGGTTCTGGCCCGAGAGGCGTTGCTGGCTCAACTGGGCCGGACGCCCCCGGGCCGGTGGGTCGCACTGGATGAGTTCGTGGCCATGATGTACGAGCATCTGCCCGATTTTCAGCGGCCCGATGGCGTTTACGACACCTGGTACATCCAAAACGCGGCGGGAGATTTCTTGCGCGGGTTCGAGCATTGGCCCGCGGTGGAAGGCAGGCTCATCCGCTACATCTGGCAAGGCCCCCTCTTCTGGCTGGGCGCGCTGGCGCTGGATTCCGCGGGCGAGACCTGGAGTCTGACCGGGCAGGGCGCGGGCTTCTTGCAAGGAGATGTGACCTCGGAGGACATTTCCGCGCCCATCCTGCGCGTCGGGGCCGATTACACCGTCGTTCTGGCCCCGCACATCGGGCTGTGGGACAGGCTGCGGGTGGCGTTGTTCGCATTCTGGCAGGCCAGCGAGCCCGAATATCGCTATCGCATCACCCGGCGGGGTTTGCAGCGGGCCGCCAGGCGCGGGGTCTCGCCCCCGCGCGTGCTCGATTTTCTGCAGCGGGCCAGCGGCGGCGATGTGCCGGAGAACGTGCGCAAATCGTTGGGAGCTTTCAAACCATGATCGAACCCCTCATTACCTTCGCCCTGGCCCTGGGCGTGATCTTGCTGGCGCAAATAGCCGAAAGCAGGCGCTGGGCGCGATGGATTCTCTACCTCATACTCCTCATCCTGGGGAGCGTCCTCCTGCTCGGCGGCGTTATCATTCTGCTCGACCCTGCGCTGCTGAACGAAGCGGGGGAAGAGATGAATGGCGTCGGATTCGGCTGGATGGTCGTCATCACCGGGCTGCTTATCCTGGCCCCGACGCTGAGGGCCATGATGCTGGGACGCCGCGGGCGAGATGGCGACATTCGCGGCGTTCCCTGGACGCGCCCCGTGCATCTGACCGCCTGGGCGCTGTTGATTACGTTCATCGGCAGCAATTTTGCGATTGCCATGATAAAGGATCTGTCGGCATTGGAAGTTGAGGAGCCCCTGGTGTTGATTTTGGGCCAGAACGCTGCGTTCGCTCTGGCTGCATTGCTGGGCGTGGGGTGGGGCGTGCGTCGCAACTGGCGCGATGTCACGCGGCGACTGGGGCTCAAGCGACCGACGCTGAATGAATTCTTCATTGGCGCGGGCATGGCGCTGCTCATGCTTTTCGTCACCGGCGCGGTGGGCGGCCTGCTTGCGCTCGCCTTCGGCGAGGACATGAGTGCATCCGCTGACTTCAATACAAAAATTCTCAATCAGTTGCCGGGCGCGTGGGCCGTTTTGCTCATGGGACTGGCAACGGGGATAGGCGAAGAGTTACTCTATCGAGGTGCGTTGCAGCCTGTGGCGGGCCTGTGGATCACCAGTCTGCTCTTCGCGGTCAGCCATATCCAGTATCTCAGTCCGGCCATCCTGGTCATCTTCCTTTTGGGCGCGTTGTTGGGCTGGACGCGCAACCGGTGGGGCGTCAACACGGCCATCTGGAGTCATGCTGTGTATAATAGTCTGGTCGGGCTCATCGCCCTGACGGCCACGCATTTCGACCAATTCATCCCTGGCGTATAAATCGAAAAATCGACATGAACGAAGCTGAAGCAGCGCAACACATCAACCTCTGGACACCCCTCATAGCGGGCCTACTCATCGTGGCGGCGAATGGCTTTTTCGTCGCGGTGGAGTTCGCACTGGTCGCTGCCAACAAGATGCGATTGCAGCACGCGGCGCGGGAGGGCAGTCGCCCCGCGGCCATCGTGCTAAAGATGTTGGAGGACCCGGATCGGGCCATCGCCGCGGCGCAGTTGGGCATCACTGCGGCCAGCATTCTCCTGGGCGTTGTGGCCGAGGAGCCGCTGATGCACCTGATGGAGCCCTACCTCACGCCTATCCTGGGGCGATTCCTGGGACAAGCCGCGGCCGCGGGCATCGCGGGCATTCTGGTGTTGCTGGTGCTTTCCTATTTCCACATGGTTTTCGGCGAGCAGGCTCCCAAAATTATGACGCTGCGCAATCCCGATAAAACCGTGCACATGGTGGCTTATCCCATGTGGATTTTCGCCCGAGTCACCGCGCCTTTCGTGTGGATTGTGGACAAGAGCACCGATATTGTGCTGCTGATGTTCGGCATTCGCGGCGCGACGGGCGAACACGGGAGCATCGCCTCGCTGGAAGAGTTGAAGATGGTGGTGGAGCAAAGCGAGCAGGAGGGCATCATCGAGGAAGACGCCCGGGAGATGCTCACCCGCGTCTTCGATTTTGGCGAGCGCGTGGTGCGAGAGGTGATGGTGCCCCGCACCAATATCATCGGCGCGGAGCGACGCCAGACTGTTTCGGAGCTATTGCAGATTTTTCGGGATCACCGACATTCCCGTTTTCCCATCTATGAGGACGATCTGGATCACATCATCGGCGTCATCGCCATGAAGGATTTGGTGGCGTGGCTGGTGGATCATCCCGACGGGCTGACGCAGCCAGTTGAATCGCTGCCCATCTTGCGAGAGCCTCTGATGGCGCCCGAATCCCGGTTGATCAGCGATCTCTTCGAGGAGATGCGCGAAAAGGGCATCGGCCTGGCCATCGTCATCGACGAGTTTGGCGGCACCGCGGGCCTGGTCACCCGAGAGGAGCTGGTGGAGGAGATCGTGGGGGCGATGAATGACGAATGGGCGCAACAGGCCCATGTCCGCCGCATCGACGCGCACACGGTGGAGATGGACGCGTTGCTGCGGGTGGATGAGGTGAATGAGTTGTTGGATATCGATCTGCCCGAAGATGACGCTTATGAGACCCTGGCGGGATTGATCCTCTACAAATTGCGTCGCATCCCCCAGGCGGGCGAAAAGATCGATGTGGGCAATTTTCAGTTGAAAGTGCTGGAGCTGGACGGCCCCAAGATCACCCGGGTGCAGATTTCGCGACGGGGCAAGTGGAAGGAGGCGGAGACGGACGCCTAACCATCTTTCATGGCGAAACCAATCTGGTTCATTTGGATTTCAGGGGGTGAGATGCCGGGCGGATTGCGAATCCGCCCTGAGAGCTCTCTGCATCCAGCCGGATTCGCAATTCGGCGGGCATGGTAAAGCCAATGCCCCCTGAAATCCTGTTGAACCCCTAATCTTTTCCCCCTGGCGTCTTTGCGGCTACTGCCAACGTCGCCCTGCTCACTCGACACGGATAGGAGGAAACACGGATAAAATCTTTTGGGTGTGTCCCAAATGAGTTGGAAAGTTAAAATAATCCATTCATTAACGGGGCGCTTCGCGCCCGCCGCCAGCGCCGGGGGATGAAGTCCCCCGGCTAGAAACAGCGCCCCTGCGGGGCTAGCCGGATTTATCCGGCGCTGTTTTGTAGCCCGGCGACTTCATCGCCGGGCGGACGTGGCAAACGCTTCCAACCGAAATGGGACGCGCCCAAATCTTTTTTGAATGACTTCGTGTCTTCGATTCCGTCGTGTCTTCGTGGCAAAAGAGGACGGTTGAGGCCAACTATCTTCGGCGTCGGCAAGGCCCGGTTCACGCCTGGCGGGTGACCATGGGCCCGAGGGGTCTGCCGCCGATGAGATGCAGGTGCAGATGCGGCACCACCAGATTGGCGTCCGGGCCGTAGTTGACCAGCAGCCGATAGCCCGATTCCGCCACGCCTTCCATGTCCGCCACCTGGTTGGCGACCTGGATCATCTCCTTCAGCACATCGTCTTCGAAGGCCCGGGGATCGCGAATGTCATCGATATGGCGGCTGGGCACGATTAGGATGTGCACCGGAGCCACGGGGTTGATGTCCCGAAACGCGGTGACGTTGGTTCCGTTGTAAACGACTTCGGCGGGAATTTCGCCATTGACGATTTTGCAGAAAATGCAGTCGGTCATCATTGCCTCGCAGGGATGAAGAGATGGTGAAGATGGAACGCAGGCCCGCGGCGGGCCTGGCCGGGCCGATAAGGAATGCAGATTGCAAGATGCGACGCACTTGAGCCTGCGGTAAGTGCATCGCACCTTTCGGTCGCTGCGCTCCCTCGAAATGACGGTCGTAATGCGTGATTCGTGATGCGTGACGACCTCACGCATTACGCATTACGCATCACGAACGTTGCAGACTCGCCCGACGCTGGTTTTGCCAACCTTCAGCAATCAGCAAGCGTTCTATTTTCGGAGCAGCTACTATTTTACGCCAAAACAGGTTCTGAGCGATAATGAGGGCATGAGACGCTCCTGGCTGTTGCTGTTCTGGCTGTTGGGCATTTTGCTGCCCATGGCCTGGCTGGCCCGCTTCATCCCCGGCTACGATCAACTCTTCGATTTTGTCTTTGGCCCGGCCTGGATGCACTGGGTCAGCCACGCGCTGCTGTTCGCCGTGCTCTGCTTCCTGCTGCTGACGCTGCTGGCCCCGGAGAGGCGCGTGCGCTGGTCGCGGGTGGCGCTGGCTTTTGCCGTAGTGCTGTTGGC
Source organism: Anaerolineae bacterium (assembly GCA_026992375.1). GTDB lineage: Bacteria > Chloroflexota > Anaerolineae > J102 > J102 > M2005. Next base: position 316 of record JALXAF010000221.1, on the reverse strand, counting down.
CGCTTTCGCCCAGGAGCGCATCCAGCTTTGGTACAAGGCCCGGGCCTGGGGCGGCGACGAGTGGTTCGACCTGGGCGTGGACGTTACGGGCGCGCTGATTGGGCTGGCGGCGTGGGCGTGGGCCTGGGCGTGGGCGAGAGAAAGGGGGAAATAAGTTTTTTGCCCACCGCTCAGCCCGAGACCAGGCCTCCTTGCGTCAGTTTGGCCGGGTTCAGCAGCGCGTCCAGCTCTGCGGGCGAGAGCTCGGTCATCTCCGCAGCCACCTCCTTGATGCTGCGGCCCTCGGCATAGGCCCGCTTGGCGATTTTAGCGCCCA
>JALXAF010000220.1 GCA_026992375.1 Anaerolineae bacterium | reverse complement strand
GATCGATGATGTTGTATTGCGAAAGGCCGCCCTGGATTTCGTAGCCGTAGGCGTAACCCACGCCATCGATGTAGATATCCGGCTGGACGGTGAAGCGTTCGCCGGGCTTGTACTGATCTTTCAGGTTCTCGCCCACCTTCATCACCGTCATGGCCACTTCGTGGCCCAGCACCACCGGGTCTTCCTTCATGTTGCGGTAGATGCGGGGATGCTCTTCGCCCAGGCGGATGACTTTGATATCGGAAAAGCAGAGACCGCAGGCGTCGTGCCGCACCAGCAGCTCGTCGGGGCCCGGCTCGGGCGTGGGCGCCTCCGCGGGCTTCAGATTTTCCAGGCCCGCGCCATAAAGATGCCAGCGCCGGTAGGTGGGAGGAATGGGGTCCTGCGCCCGTTTGTAGATTTCGAGTTTGTCAGTCATGAATTGTGCACACCTTGGAATGGGAAGCGGGATTTATTGTCATTGGTTTGATTCGATTTGTTTGAGCAGCTTCGAGGGCGAGACGCCTTTGTCCAGCTTTCGCAGCAGGGTCAATCCAGGCTGTCCGGGTGGCGTGAGGCGACCCGCCCGGGTGTAGAAATCATTGCGGTCGCGGCGGGTGGGCAAATGCTCTTGCGCCCAGACGCTCTGATAGCCCAGGCCCAGGGCCCGCTCCAGCATTACATGGCCATAGATGAAATACGCGCCATCCAGAAACGCCTCTCGCAGCGGAGCCAGCGCGGGCGCATCGAAATCATCCACCAGTTTTTGGCCAAAGCTGTTCATTTCCGTGCCCACGTGTATGGGCAAATCCAGATTCTGGGCCAGCGCCGCCACCTCATACAGATTGGCGATCTTCTTCTGGCGCAGGTCGGGATCGGGGATATTCCAGTTGCGGTCGGGGATGATGTTGAGCGCGACCACGCCCTGATCGATGAGCAGCGCCAACAGCTCCTCCATGCGCTGTTCCCCCTCCAAAAGCCCGTCCAGCCAGGCCGCACAGGGCAGCGCGCCGCTGGCTTTGATCAGTTTGTGGAAGGTCTCCAAGGGCGGAAACGAGTCCGGGCCCGGCTGCACATAGCCCACGCCCCCGCGCTTCATCAGCTTTTTGCGGATGGCGTTCTGGAAAGCGGGCGCAGCGCCATCCTCGCCCATCATCTCCCGCACCGCGTCCTCCGCCCGCCCCAGTTTGTCCGCCCAGAAGGACGCAGGATCGTCGAACCGGCGCTGCGCCGCGGCGATGTACGCAGCCACGATATGACGCTCGGTGGCGTTGCCGTTGGGCGTCAGGGGCAGCACATCTCGCGAGTAATCCAGGGTGACGGGATCGAGATACGCGTTCACCCGTTGCAACAGGCTCAGATTGCGCTCCTGGGCCCGCTTGCGCAGGTCTGCGGCAATGGCCTTGGCGCTATCGGGGATGCGGCCCGAGGCAAAACCCACGCCCATGTGATAGGCGACGCCGGGCTCGCCGGGCGAGTTGATCTCCACATCCGCGAATTCGGGGATGAAAACCCGGGTCTCCAGACCCGCGCTGCCGCGCAGCCCCACCACATCGCAAGCCCCGTACCACTCATCCACACCGTCCAGCACATCGAAATCCACGATGCCCATGAGTTTGATGCCTTCCTCCCGGCCCATCCAGGCCAGGGCGCTGGGCGAAAGACCATACGCGTTGAATGAGAAAAAAGTGTGGGCGTGCATGTTCGCCACTTCGCGCGGCTCGGGCAGCGCGATCTGCCCACGCGAGACCAGGCTCATCAGAGCGGCCAGGGCGTTGGCGCGCGCGTCGGGGTCGTAGTCATTCAGATTGTTCTGTAGAGCCGGGATGTCGTTGGCGTTCA
>JALXAF010000219.1 GCA_026992375.1 Anaerolineae bacterium | reverse complement strand
TATCTGCTCGCTCTGATTTTGGCCGTGGCCTTTTTGGGCCTGGGCACCTGGGCGCAGGTGACCGCGCCCGAGCTCATCGGTCAGGCCGTGGATTGCTACATCTCGCCCGCGATCATGGATCGCACCGAGGGCAGCCAGATGGCGCAGATGATGCAGAAATTCGGCATCGAAAACGCCAGCCAGACCAACTGCTGGTACGATCCCGACATCCCCGCCACTGCGAACACCGAGGATTTTCTGGCCGGGTTGGGCAAGCTGGTGCTGGTCATCGTCGGGCTGTACGTCATCGTCGCCATCACCACAGGGCTGATGTTCTACGCCATGACCTGGGCGGGCCAGCATGTCATCCGCAACTTGCGGGTGGATATTTTCAACCGCATTCACAGCCTGTCGTTGTCATACTACACAAAGCACGATGCGGGCGACATCATGAGCCGTCTCACCAACGACACCAGCACCATCCAGCAGGTGATTGGCATGGGCGTGGTGCAAGTGTTCAGCTCCATCATCTTGCTGGTGTGGATCGTGTGGAAGATGTTTTCCCTGAACTGGGCCTACGCCCTGGTGAGCGTGGCGGTGCTGCCCCTGATGGGGATCGCCACCTGGTGGCTCAGCGCCCAGGCCCGCAAGGCCTTCCGCGTCACCCGCCAGGAGATCGGCAACGTCAACGCCGAGTTGCAGGAAAACATCGCCGCAGTGCGCGAGGTGCAGGCCTTCAGCCGCGAGAATGTGAACATCGAGGCCTTCGAGGTCAGCAATGCAGCCAATCGGGACGCCAACATCAAGGCCGTGAGCTACACCTCGGCTCTGGCGCCGGTGCTGGAGGCCCTGGGCTACGTGGCTATCGCCATCGTCGTCACCGTGGGCGGGCTGTTGCTGCTGCGCGGGCGGGCCATCGGCGGCACGCTGGTCTCCCTGGGGCTCATCGTCACCTTTCTGGGCTACGCCCAGCGCTTCAACCAGCCCGTGCGGCAGATCGCCATCCTGTGGACGAATTTGCAGAGCGCCATCGCCGGTTCCGAGCGCATCTTCAACTTTTTGGATGAAGAAACCGACGTGGTGGAGAAGCCCAACGCCATGGAGATGCCTCCCATCAAGGGTGAGGTCGAATTCGATCACGTCTGGGCCGAGTACAATCCGGGCGAGCCGGTGCTGCGAGATGTGAGCCTGCATGCAGACCCGGGCGAGACCGTGGCCCTGGTGGGCCCCACGGGCGCGGGCAAGACCACCATCATCAGCCTCATCCCCCGCTTTTACGATGTGAGTCAGGGTGCGGTGCGCATCGACGGCATCGACGTGCGGGATGTGACCCTGGCCAGCCTGCGGGGCCAGATCGGCATCGTGCTGCAGGACACCTTCCTCTTCAACGACACGGTGATGAACAACATCCGCTTTGGCCGACCCGACGCCAGCGATGAAGAGGTGGTGGCCGCGGCCAAACTGGCCCACGCCCACGATTTCATCGAACGACTGCCCCAGGGTTATGACACCATGCTGGGCGAGCGGGGCTCGGGCCTGAGCCAGGGCCAGCGCCAGCTTCTCGCCATCGCCCGGGCCGTGTTGGCCGATCCCCGCATCCTCATCCTGGACGAGGCCACCAGCAGCGTGGACACCCGCACCGAGCGTCAGATTCAGGCGGCGCTGGAGAAGCTGATGGCCGGGCGCACCACCTTCGTCGTCGCCCACCGCCTCAGCACCATCCGCAACGCGGACCAGGTGCTGGTGCTGAAGGATGGGCAGATCATCGAACGCGGAACCCACGATAGCCTGCTGGCGCAAAAGGGCTTCTACTACGACCTTTACATGAGCCAGTTCCGGGGCG
>JALXAF010000218.1 GCA_026992375.1 Anaerolineae bacterium | reverse complement strand
GTGCCGATGCTGAGATCGTAAAGGCCGTTGGGCAGGGAGATGGTCGTGACCAGCGCGGGGACGAGCTCGCCTTTGCGGGCCACCAACGCCCGCCCGCCGCTGAAAGGCTCGAATGTCTGCACCCACCAGTGATTATCCAGGCCATCCTGGCTGGCGAATTGGTCGCCCGAGGTGATGGCCGCGTCCTCGGCCTCGAAACGCTGCACTCGCCCCAGTTCGTCGATGAGCTCGATGTAGTCGTAGACCGCGTCATGGCCTGCCACGGGCCCGACCAGGAGCGTCAGCGCGTGGCCGGTCACCCGCACCGGGCCCACGCGCCAGCGCGTCACCGAGCTACGCTCGTCGCCCAACCACACCTTGTCGGGGATGAAGCTATCGCCGTCGGGCAGATAGGCGCTGCTTTGCGCCGCGGGTTGCTGCGCCGGGCCGGGAGGATTGGCGCTCATCCCGGGGATGAGGTAGGAGAGGAAAACGGGTCGCTCAGCGCCGTTACGGTGCATTCGCAACTGGCCATCGGGCCAGCGCAACTGCACCCGGGCGAGCTGACTGTTGTCGTCGACAGCCAAAATCCAGACGCGGGCCGGGCCCGGGCAGGCGTTCAGGGCCTCTCCCGCGGCGTCAGGAGTCAGATCCACCAGCCGATGCGGCCAGGCCAGAAACGCGGTCTCCCGCTCGCTCAGGCGATAGGGCTGCGAGAAGCTGCACGCGGTGATGTCATCGGGCAGAGCGTCGAGATAGCGCCCGATGCGGGCCTGGGCCCGGGCGTTGTTGCCGACGAAAGCGGTGTAGTCGGCCCAATTGCGCTGGCCGACCAGGGCGATGAACAGGGCCACGGCCAGCACGGCCACCGCCGCCGGGTCCGGTTGCCAAAGCGAAAGGACGGGCCGCTCCAGCCCCCACCCTTTCAGCGACGCCTCGATGGCGATCCCCGCCATCAGCGCGGCCGCGGGCAAAACGCCCGTCAGCCGGGGCCAGAAGGGCGCGTTGTTGGTCAGCACGCTGCCGGTGATGATGATGGCGAAAAGCCAGATCTGGGTGAATCCCGGGCCGGGCCGCCGCCATCGCCGCAGGCTGTATCCCACCCCCAGCAACACCAGGGGCGAAAGCGCGGCGCTGAACATGGGCGCGGTGTAGCCAAATTGCGTGCTGGTGTCGTGACTGTAATTGAACATCAGCAGCGAGGCTTTGAGCTGCTCCCACAGCACAGCCGCGGGCGTATCGACGCCATATTTGCCCAGCAGGTGCGTCATCACCGGCTCGTGAAAGAGAAACACCGAGCGGGAGCGCTCCAGCAGGGCGTCGGAATGTTGCAGGAAGTAGAGGGCGGAGGGGCCCAGCGCCACCACCATCCCCCCGGCGGTGAGCAACGCGCCCATCCCCCAAAAACGGGCGTCGCGGCGGGCCTGGGGCCAGTGGGTGATCAGCAGATAGAGCGCAGCCAGGGGCAGGATGATGAGGATCACCCGGCCCGAGTAATACATGGAGAGGCTGACGCCTGTCAGCAGCCCGGCCACGGCGAAGGCCCAGAGTTTGCGCCCGCGCAGGCCGTGAGCCAGAAAGAAAAAGGCGAAGAGAATCCAGGGCCAGGGATCCATGTATGCGGCCAGACGGGAAAAATGGATGTGGGGGATGTTGACGGCCAGCGCGGCCGCGGCCAATCCCGCCAGCCGATGGGAGTCGAACCATCGCCAGGCGAGGAGGTAGAGGCCGAGGATGGTCAGCGTTCCCGCCACCGCTGGCATGAAATTCAGCCCCAGAATGCTGTTGGAGATGAACTTGAGGCCGATGACCGAGGGATAAAACCCGAGCATGGGGATGTTGGCCCATCCCTGATGAAAGAGCCCGGGCGCAGCGCCGGAGAGGATGGCCCGGGCCTGCAAGCCCATGCTGGCCATATCGCCATGCAGATCGTTGGGGATATCGGCCAGCAGCCAGAAGCGCAGCCAGCTGGCGCCCGCCAGGATGGCGGCGAGGGCCAGGACGTGACGCGGGGCGAAGGGGGGAGACGAGGCGTCGGGCGTTGGCGGGTTTCGCCAGGCCATCGCGGCCGCGCCCAGCAGCCAGACCGCCACGCTGCCCGCCCACAGCCATCGGGTGAGCGCGTCTTCGCCAGAGAGGGCAAATCGCACCGTGCTCAGCGCTAGCAGCCCCATGGCCAGCGCCATCAGCGCTATCGCCAACCCCCGGGCGCGGCCCAGAGCTGAGCGCACGGCGGCCCCGCGCCCGTTGGCTACCCGACCCGCATCTGGCCCCAGCGCGGGCGCGGCCCAGGCGAACAGCCCCATCGAGAGCAGATAGCCCAGCGCGCCCAGCAGCACGCGCGTCTCTTCACGCCCCAACCACGGCGCAATTGCCAGCAGATGCTGAAAAAAGGGGCCGTTGGGATTGACGGGGAAGCAGATGAGCTGCACGGCGTAGGCCAACGCCAGGGAGGCCAGCAACAGCCATCTGCGCAGAAGGGAGCGGCGCTCTCTCACGGTCGTCAATCTTGGTTCTCTCGATCACCGAACGGGCCCTGGTAGCCCATTTCTCGCAGCCATTTTTTGTCCTGCTCGCTGAGGGGCGCGCGGGCCAGCAGGTCGGGGCGGCGCTCCAGGGTGCGCTTCAGGGCCTGCTTGCGCCGCCATTCGGCCACCCGGGCGTGATGTCCTGAGGTAAGAACCTCGGGGATGGCCCAGCCGCGGAATTCGGGCGGGCGGGTGTAGTGCGGGCCTTCCAGCAGGCCCGTGGCGTGGGAATCCTCGGCCGCGGCGCGTTCGTAGCCCAGCGCGCCGGGCAGCAGCCGCACCACCGCATCCACGATGACCATCGCGGCCAGCTCGCCGCCCGAAAGCACGTAATCGCCAATGGAGATTTCGTCCGTGGCCAGATGCGCCCGCACCCGCTCATCCACCCCCTCGTAGCGCCCGCAGATGAACAGCAGGCGGTCATGGCGGGCCAACTCCTCCGCCACCTCCTGGGTGAAAAGACGTCCCTGGGGCGTGAGGAGGATGACGGGGATATCCTCTTCGCCCTTGATGTCCTCCACCGCGGCGAAAATGGGCTCGGGCTTCATCACCATGCCCCCGCCGCCGCCGTAGGGCGTGTCATCGGTGGTCTTATGCCTGTCCGTCGTCCAGTCTCGCAGATTGTGGGCGTGAATCTCCACCAGCCCCTTCTCTCGCGCCCGTTTGATGATGGACGCGTCGAAGGGGCTCTGGAACATCTCGGGGAAGATGGTGAGGATGTCGATGCGCATGGGTTGACTCTACTGAAAAAACCTTCACCACGGAGGCGCAGAGTGCACGGAGGAAGAAAAAACGCGAATTTGGAGAGGAATTTCTCTGTGAACTACCGCTATTTTCTCCGTGTCTTCCGTGTTGAAGTGAACTTTTTGCAGTTGACTCATGGGATCAACCGAGAACATAGGGGAGGATGTCGCGCAGGCGCTCCACCCGGATGGCGGGGACGTCGGTGAACACCCGTCGCCAGTCCACCAGGATGGCGTTCAGGCCCGCTTCGCGGGCGCCCACGATGTCGGCGTAGTAATTGTCGCCGATGTAGACGGCGTCATCAGGCCCGACGCCCGCCCGCGCCAGCGCAGCGTGGAATATCTCGGGCCGGGGCTTCCACACGCCCACTTCGCCCGCGGCCAGGGTGAAATCGAAGAAATCGGCGATGTCGAGCTGTTCCAGCTCATCGCCAAAAGGCTTGCTGCGATTGGAGAGCACGCCCAGGGCCAGCCCCTGCTCGCTCAGCGCGGTCAGGACATCCCGGGCGCCGGGCGTCAGCTCAGACGCCGGTTGGAACACCTCGCGCATGAGATCGCCAAAGGCATGCACCTCCTCCTCGTTGGCGTGGGGATGCCCGACCTTGCTCATCAAACGGGTGAGAAAGCGATTCCACACCTGATCTTGCCCATACACCCGCACATCCTCGATGATCTCAGGGCTCTGCGCCCAGTATTCATGCACCCAGCGCTCGGTCAGTCGCCATTTGAAAGGGTCCACCTCCAGGCCCAAGTCCTGCAACGTGGCGTACAGGGCGTCCATGAAATGGGGGTTGGATTCCCGCAGCGTGCCATCGAGATCGAAAATCACAGTCCGGTATGAAGTCATGCTCGGCCCTCCGGGATGGGTGAAGCAAGCTGATGCGACTGGCCGACCAGCCGACGGGCCGCCACAGGATCATTGCAGATGAGGCCATCCACGCCCAGCGACAGCATGAGACGATACATGGCCGGATGATCCAGCACGCCGAACCAGACCCACACCTGACGCCCGACCGCATGGGCCTGCCTGATCATCCAGGGATTCAGCAGCACCATCTCGGCCATGGGCGCGACGATCTCGGCGTTGGTCGGGCGAGTCTCGCTCACATCCCACTGGCCCGGCCCATAAACCGGGGCCACCTTGATCTCGGGCTCCAGCTCTTTCAGATGCTCCAACACATCCCAATCGAAAGAAAGAAAAATGGTTTTGGAAAGACAATCGGCCCGGCGCACGATCTCCAGGGCCTGCGCCTCGATGCCGGGGTAGTAACTCGTGGACTTGAGCTCAGGCAGAAGGCCCATCGCCGCATTTTTCGCCAGCGCCACCACCTCCTCGAATGTCATGATGGGTTCGCCATTGACGACGCGCAGGCGCTGCAACTGCTCCCAGGTCATATCCTTGATAAACCCCTTGCCGTTTGTCATGCGATTGACTGTGTCATCGTGCATGATGACCAAAACGCCATCGATGGTGCGATGAACATCGAACTCGATCCAATCGGCGTGAATGCGGATTGCATTGTTGAACGCGGCCCTGGTGTTTTCGGCGGCCAGGGCCGCGCCGCCGCGATGGGCTGCAATCTGAACGGTGCGGGGCCGGGAGACATTCAGCGTCCGATAGAGGAGGATATTGAAAACAGGGATAGCCAGTAGAAGCGCTAACAGGTTGCGCAGATTTTTCATAAGCGGGCCGCAAGAGCTGAAGTGAAATGAATAGAAGAATATCGAATGTCAAGTGCGCCAAGTGTGCACGGATTGACTTCTTATTGTATCATTACGCCATCCTAAATCCCAGCATCCATCACCCCCACTCACCTATCCCACAAACGAGAAAGCCTGAAAGACGCGCACTATGAAAATCAAGACAACCAACAAATACAAGGCGGATGTGGACGCCGTCTTCGGTCATTTCACCGATCCCGAATTCGTGAAAGCTCGGGCCGAGGCCATCGGAGCCCGCAACGTCCATGTGAAAGTGGAGAAAAACGGCGACGCCGTGGTCATCACCGTGCAACGCGAAATCCGCTCCGACGCGCCCGGCGCTCTCAAAAAATTCGTGCCCGAATGGAGTCCCTCGAAACAGGTGGAAACCTGGAAGGTCAAGCCGGGCGGCCCCTACCTGGGCAAGGCCGCCGTGGAAGTCGAGGGCGTGCCTGTTTCGGTGCGCAGCCGCATGAAGCTGGCCGCGGGCAAAGAGGGCGGCAGCGTCATGCTCATCGAGACCGAGACCAAAAGCAGCGTGCCTCTGGTGGGCGGCAGGTTGGCGGATTTCGCGGCGGGCACTGCGGAAGAGACCCTCAAGAGGGAATATGAATTCAACAAAACGCAGATCGACGGTTAATTCATGTTCCTCCTGAAAAACGACGAAAAATGGCAGAATCCCGTTTACGACGGCCCGCAAGAGAAGTGGTCGAGCATCACCCACGGCGTCGGATTGGGATTCAGCGTCATCGGGTTCTTTCTGCTGATTTACCTGGGGCTCGCCCAGGGTGACATCTGGCTGCTCATCAGCTTTGTCATCTACGGGCTCAGCCTCATCAGCCTGTATCTGGCCTCCACCTTGTATCATGGCGTGCAAAAGCCCGAGGTGAAACGCAAGCTGCGGGTCTTCGATCACATCGGCATCTACCTGCTCATCGCCGGCACCTACACCCCGTTCATGCTGGCCGGATTACGCGGGCCTCTGGGTTGGACGATGCTGGCCGTGATCTGGGGAATGGCCCTCCTCGGCATCCTGTGGAAGATCTTTTTCCTTGGCAAATTCGAAGTGCTGGCGGTCATCGGCTACATTGTGATGGGCGTGGCCGGTGTGGTCATTCTCAAAGACATGCTGGCCGCCGTGCCTCTGCAAACCATCATCTGGCTTGCCATTGGCGGCGCCATCTACATCCTGGGCGTCATTTTCTACGCTGCCGAAAAGCTCCCCTACAACCACGTCATCTGGCACTTCTTTGTGATGAGCGCCAGCCTGGCCCATTTTGTAGCCGTCCTCACTCTTCTGCGCTGATTCGCAACTGCTAAGGTAGTCTGTCTGTTTTCGGTGGCTTGGCTTCTGCTGCGGCAGGCCCCCCCTCGATCCCCCCCGCAAGCGGGAGGGAAGACCTCTCCGCCTGCAAAAAACTTTGCAAACCAGCGGCTCCCTCCCCTGCAAAGGAGCGAAGCGACTGGCGGGGGAGGGCCGGGG
>JALXAF010000217.1 GCA_026992375.1 Anaerolineae bacterium | reverse complement strand
CCGGAAAACACCTCGTTTGTGGAGATGTGGAGGAGGGACGCGCCCAGGTCGCGGCAGGACCGGGCCAGATTGCCCGCGGCGTGGGCGTTGATGCGGTAGGCCAGGTCGGGGTGGGACTCCGCAGCGTCGACGTTGGTGAAGGCGGCGGTGTTGATGACCAGTTGCGGGCGCATCTCGCGCAGTGCGTACTGGGTTTCGGACGCGTTGGTGATGTCATGCTCGGGCAAATCCATGCCCAGGCGTTCATGGTCCGATGGGAAGTTGTAGAGGATGCGGCCAAGCTGGCCTTTGTGGCCGACGATGAGGATTCGAGTCATGGGATGGGAGTGAAAGAACGAGGTTAGGAGTTTGGCTGCTGGTCGGGTTTGATGAGGGGGACGAAGCGCACCGGGCCCAGGGATTCCTTGATGAGGCTGCCATCCAGTTTGGTGAGCAGCCACAGGGTCTGCTTCCAGTCATGTTCGCCCACTGGGATGACCATGCGCCCGCCTTCGGCCAGTTGCCGGATCAGCGCCTGGGGCCATTCGGGCGCGGCTGCGGTGACGATGATGGCGTCGAAAGGCGCTTCTTCGGGCCAGCCTTCCCAGCCATCACCCACCCGATAGTGGATGTTGGCGTAGCCCAGGTCGTCCAGGATGCGTTTGGCCCGCTCCTGCAGCTCGGGACGCACTTCCACCGTGTAGACCTCGTCCGCCAGCTCCGCCAGGATGCCGGTTTGGTAACCGGAGCCGGTGCCGATCTCCAGCGCTTTGGATTCGGGCGTGAGCGCCAGCGCCTGGGTCATCAGCGCCACCACGAAGGGCTGGGAGATGGTCTGGCCCAGGCCGATGGGCAACGGGCGGTCTTCGTAAGCTTGGTCCTGCAAATGCTCGGGCACGAAGCGATGCCGGGGCGCGCGCTCGATGGCGGCCAGTACGTCAGGATCGGTGATTTCAGTCCAGCGAGGGGGCCATTTGGGCATTGGACGCGGGAACCTCTAGCCCGAGGTAAGGAGCGATGGGCGGAGGATGAAAATGGCGAAAGGCGCGTTGCGCCAGTTGATCTTGTCCCAACGCGGTGAGATGGACGCCGTCGGATTGCCAGGAGCCGTCGGGCATCGCCGCGGTGGTCTCGATGAGGGCGGCTCCCGTCTCCCGGGCGAGGTCGCGGATTGCAGTGTTGTAGCGCGGACAGGCGGCGAAATCGGGGGATTCTCGCAGCGATGGTGACAGCGGCGAGAGGGTCATCAACGCTGGCAACGCGTTCATCCGCTGGGCCTGCCGCACCATCCAACCAAGAATGTCCAGAAAATCATCGAGAGCCACTTGTGAGGCGGCTGGCGGAATGGGCGCATCATCATCCCGCGGGCTGATCCGGTAGCCGATGCGACGCAGGATGGGATTTTTGCCCCACCAGCTTCGTTCGTTGCGGCGGAAGTGTGCGATGCGACGGGCGACGACAGGGCTGTACGCCCGACGGCAGTCGTTGATCCCCAGCGCGATGAGCAGCAGGTGGGGACGCTGCTGGCGGAGGACGTCGAAGCGGACGTAGGCGTCAGGGGTGGCTTCGCCCGGAACGCTGGCGTTGTGCAAGCGCCAGTCGAATTGCGGATGCGCCGCTTTCAGGCGGGCGATGAGGAGATTGGGCCAGGCGTGAGCCGAAGGCAGACCATAGCCCGCGGCGATGGAATCGCCCAGGACGGCGATGCGTCGGGCCTGGGATGGGGCGTTCATACGGCTTTCATTGTACCCAAGGATGCGGCGTTGGCCAAACGCCGCGCTGTCCTTTCAGCAATTTCAAATTTAAAATCCGCAAGGGGAAAAGAGGCGATTTAACCCCTCCCGGCCTCCCTTTGGC
>JALXAF010000216.1 GCA_026992375.1 Anaerolineae bacterium | reverse complement strand
TATTGTGGGCCTCGTCCACGATGAGCATGTCGAATTTGCGGGGATAGGTGGGCCTGCCATCGGGCGGGAGCAGTTCCCGGAACAGACGCATGGGCCGATCCCGTTTGAGATAATCCATGGACGCGATAAGCCGGGGATAGTGCCGCCAGGGATTCACATGGATGCCCTGTTCTCGGCGTAGGCGTTTCATCAAGGCGCTGTTGACGATGCGAAACTCCAGCCCGAACTTGTCTCGCATCTGTTCCTGCCAATGGATTTGCAAGGCCGCCGGGCACACGATAAGCACGCTGCGCACCCGATGACGGATGATCAGCTCCTGCAACACCAGGCCCGCCTCGATGGTTTTGCCCAGCCCCACGTCATCTGCAATGAGCAGGTTGACCCGAGGCATCTGCAAAGCCCGCACCAGGGGATCGAGCTGGTAATCCTCGATATCGATGCCGCTGCGGAAGGGCGCTTGCAACACCTGCACGTCAGCCGAAGTTGCCGCGCCCCAGCGCACCGCATTCAGAAACGCATCCAGCCGGGTGGGAGAATCAAAGCCATCGGGCGCGGGCAAGGCCAGCGCATCGAAGGCGCGGGCGTCAGGTTCGATCTCCCAGACGACTTGCAACTCCTCCCCAAAACCATCATCCTCCACCGAACTGAGGGAGACCAGATGCTACGGCGGGCCATCATTCGCCAGAAGCGCGTCTCGGGGAAGCGAACTGCGGGCGATATCGGTCACCACAAAGCGCCGCTGCCGCACCCGCACCAACTGGCCCACTTCGGGAATGGAAGAGTGCAAATGCGCCCTATGCCACGCGCGATTCCTATGGGGATCGTTCTGATTCACAATGATTGCGCCTAAAGGAAGTCATGCATTGCAATAAACGGCAACCCAAACGGGGGGAGAAAAGGTGTGGCCATCATAGCAGGATACGCACCCCCTGTCAAACGCCGTTTACAGCATCCCTGACGGCATCCTTGACAACACCGTTGCCCGAAAAGTGTGCTGATAAGATGACTTATCTTGACAGATTGCCCCAAAACTGTTATGATAACCTATAAAAACAGGGCGCTAAGGCCTGAAGAACTCGCAAGATAACTTTCGAAAAACGGATTCAGACCATGCCCGACCCCATCCCCACCTTCCTCTCCGACCTGGAAAATGAGGGCGTGAGCCCCCACACCTTGCGCGCCTATGGCGCCGACCTGCGGGCCTGGGCCAAGTGGTATGACCAGACCACGGGCAGCCAGGCCCTGACCGCGGCCGACTCGCGAGACATTCGCGACTATCAGAGCTACATGGTGCGCCAGGGCCTGAAGCCCGCCACCATTAACCGCCGCCTCAACGCCATGCGCCGCTTTTACAAATGGGCCGTGCGCAAGAGCCTGGCCGATGATAATCCCTTCGATGACCTGCGGGTGGGCGTGAAAGCGCAGAAGCAGACCGCGCCCAAATGGCTGACCGAGAAGGAGCAGCGCCGTCTACTGCGGGCCGTGCGGGAATACGGCAAGAAAGACCGCCTGCGGGACATGGCCATCATCCGCCTGGGCATGGATGCGGGCCTGCGTCTTTCCGAGATCGCGGCTCTTACCCTGGAAGACGTCACCGTGAATGGTCGCAGCGGCTGGGTGCAGGTGCGCTACGGAAAAGGGGGCAAGGCCCGCGAGATTCCTCTCTCCACCGAGGCCCGCAAGGCCCTGGGGGGCTGGCTGGTCGAGCGAGAGAGGCATCGTTATGCTGATGATCCCCACCTCTTCCTGGGCCAACGCGGGCCGTTGGCCGGGCCGGGCGTTTACCGCATCGTGACAAAATACGGGCGGCTGGCGGGCATTGAGGGCCTGACGCCCCACACCCTGCGCCACACCTTCGCCAAGAACCTCATCGACGCGGGCCGCCCCCTGACCGTGGTAGCCGCGCTCATGGGCCATGAGTCCCTGAACACCCTGGCCATCTACACCCGCCCCAGCCGGGAGGATTTGCTGCGAGCGGTGAATGCGACCTTGTGATATAGGGGAATCCCGAGCGAATCAATCTTCGCCCGTATTCACCTCATTCTCATCGCCCGCGATGATGACCGAGCCTGACATGCTGCCGCGGACCACTCCCACCGGGTATGATCTCGATATTCTCGCAGTAGCAGGGGAAGAAGGGCTAGACTGCGAAGATGCGGGCGGCGTCCAGCCAGCGATACGTGTCCGAATCCGCGAAGAAATATCCCTCCCGGAAACCTTCCCTCTCCCCTGCGGCTAAACGAAAATTCTCGAAACACCCCGACCGCTGCAACTGCTCCCATTGCTGGAAGATGGAGACCTGTGCGTTGCGGGCCATCTGCGGCGCCCAGAACGCGTCGGTGAGGGTCAGATCGGGCGAAATGGACGATGTCATCAATGGTTTGTCTCGGGTGTTCGAACACGATAAATCATAATGGGCCATCCAATGACAGGGACATTTTGCAACATCCCCGCCGTCGATACCATTTACAGCGCCGTCGCTTGCCCCACGGTTTCTGCCACCCAACGTGCATTATCTGTGCCGCCAGCCCAGTCCCCTGCTGATCTTGTTTCTGTGCGCAGCCCCCACCACTCCTCCCCACCTGCACATGATAATGAACGCTACGGCCCAAACGGCTGGCGTTTGTTCCTGTTTGCGCCGGTCAGTCTAGCGCCCGGAAGCGCCAGCCCGCGGGGCGGCGGCCATCGATTCCAGGCTGGCCAGCAGCGCCTCGTTGCCGGACCTCCAGCCAATGAGGCGAGTCGTTCAAGCGGCGCGCTTGGGTTGCACCGAGAGCCGCAATCCCAAAGCATCCAGCAGCAGGGTCAGGCTCAGGAGCTGGGGATTGCCTTTCTGAGAAAGCATGCGATAGAGGTTTTCACGATTCAGAGAGGTTTCGCGGGCGAGTTGGGCAAGGCCGTGCGCAGCGGCTACATCTCGCAAGGCCAGAAGAAACGCTTCCTGGGAATCTTCCTCCAGCGCCGCGCTCAGATAGGCTGCCGCTTCTTCAGGGTCTTTCAGGTCTTGGAGCAGACCTTCTTCATAGTTGACTGAGGCTTTACTCACTTTGTCCTCCGTTGATAATCGAGCAGGCAAGTTGTCGCTTTGGCAATATCTCGCTTTTGCGATGACTTGTCACCGCCGCATAATAACAGAATGATACGCTTCCCGGTGCGAGCGTAGTAAACCCGATAGCCAGGCCCGTAGGGGATGCGTAGCTCATACACGCCGCCGCCAACCGGCTTGGCGTCGCCAAAATTTCCCAGGCGAACGCGGTTCAGACGGACGCGCACTTTGGCCCTGGCTCGGGCGTCCCGCAAGGCGTGAAGCCATTCCCGAAACGGGATTTTCCCGCTTTCGGTGATGTATTCCTCCAAAACGTAGGGAGCGTCATTCATAGACTGATTGTAGCATAAAAGCTACATGTTAGCAAGAGGACTCCCGCGCCTCAGCCCAGGGGAACGAACCGCCAGTCAGTCGGGGTGTCGATCATCGATTCCAGGCTGGCCAGCAACACCTCGCCGCCGGGCCAGTCCGGGCGTCGGGCCCAGGCCCGCAAAATTTGCTGCTGCTGTTTACGCCGCTCGTCGCTGAACAAAACCAGCATCAACCGCCCCGTCAGCCGCAGCGTCTTGGTCCACTTCCGCCGATAGCTCTCCTGCCTCGACACCTTGCGCTGCACTTCCACTGGCCACCAGGTCTCTCCCTTGCGGGCGATGAGATCGGGCTCCGCTCGCTTGCCGTGGGGCTCGTCCTTTTCCACCAGAATGGGTTCGGGCTCCAGCGTAATCTCATACCCCCGCGCCCGCAGATAGTCAGCCACCTCTAAAATGCCGACGCCATGAGCAAGGCTGCTGTGCTGGCGTTGCGCCCAATGCAGTTCCGAGTCCGCTGCCGGCTCGCCCGTCATGGCTTCATACCACTCCACGGCGATATCACTCAGCAGCAGCAATTTGGCCCGCCCTCCACCCCGAGGCGGACTCCAGCGCACCACCCTGCCCTGTTCCATAACCTCCTTCAACATCCGCTTCCCATGCAGCGAGCGCAGCGCATTCCGCACCGATCCCTTGCCATAATCCCCATAGCCTTCATCCGACAACCGTTCAGCCACGCGCCAGGAGCGCCCCAGGCCCGTAGCGCCCATCAGCAGCAATATGTTCTCCTCCAGGGGGCTTATTGCGGTAGCCAGCGAGTTCTGTCTTCGCAACGCTTTAATCACGCTTTCTTTTTGGACGATTACAGCCCTCAAATGTTCGTTTTCGCTCTGAATCTCCTTCAGTCGGGACTGAACCTCGGCGTATTTAGCCTCCCAACGTTCCTCAACCCAATTGCGACGAGTCCTGCATCCTTGCGCTTTCAGGTTCTGGTTCTCCCTGTTCAGCCCTTCGACTCGTTCATTCAGGAAATCAATGACGCGGATAAGCTCCTCGATGGCCACCTCCGCCGCCTTATGTCGGCGTTGCGGCGCCGAAGTGCGATGAATGCGTGCAATGGCATTGCGTCGCTGGCTGTCCCAAAAATACTTGCTACGGGAGCAATGGAGGCCCAAACGACTCAGTACACTATAGGCTGGAACGATAGCATCATAGGTCAATCGATCCAGCAGCTCAGTTGTGATTGGTTTCGGCGTTCTTCGGCGTTTCATTGGCAGGAAATACATCTCCATGATATAGTGATGTCAGTCATCCTGCAAATGGATGAGAGACCCTGGTCAGCGCTGTGGGAGGATGCTACGGCACCCGTCTTCAAATTCCGGTTCGTCGTGTGGATTTCCGCCTATCGACGGGCCTGGTAGGCTTCCCGCCACCGCAAGTCATGGCGCTACGCGCCAGACATGGAATGGGACCACGGCGCAAAATAGAGACGCCCCGCCAGTCACTTGGACTGCGGGGCGTCGTCTTATATAATCAGGGTGCCGCCACGCACCCAGATTATGCCGGATCTCATGCGCACGATAGTGCACAGGAAGGGGGTAATCCTGGGGGCGGTGCATCGATTTTTGATGTGTCGTTTGGAGGTCATCATGGCAAGAAAAGTGGGTGGCGCCACCCTCGTTTACGTCATCAAGGACTTACTTTTTGCCGTTCTTGTCGCCCGAGC
Organism: Anaerolineae bacterium; assembly: GCA_026992375.1. Taxonomy (GTDB): domain Bacteria; phylum Chloroflexota; class Anaerolineae; order J102; family J102; genus M2005. The sequence goes on along the minus strand of JALXAF010000216.1, from coordinate 16,073 downwards.
GCTTCTTGTCATTGACGCGCTTCTGAATCTGAGCGACTCGGCGAATGAAGCTCTGCTTTCTCACAGACTTCGCCATGATTCACCTCCTTTTTCGGGATGAAAGAACTTGAATTCATCCCTCCGGAGGGATTGCTTTCGATGTCTCCATTATGGCGGATTCCCATGCTGCAGCGCGGCGGTACAACCCATTTTGGCGCCCAAAACCTCCACTTCGTCTCACTGCGGTTCCCACGTTATGAAACAACAGCCTCATTGCAGCCACGTCATCAACACTCAATGGCTGCAACACCTGTTTTACGACCCCTACACCCAACGGAAACCCGCCGCTCGCGTGCTGCAACTGGATCAGGACTGTCAATCCCTGTTACGGTATCTCAGTAAAACCAGTCTGGATTTCCACGAATCCAGACTCAACCTCAAAACCGACATCATCGCCGAATGCACAGAAGTCTATGCCGGGGATCCCTCGCAGGTTACGGTCTGTCTGCTGGCTGCTTACCTCTATTTCATCCTGGGGAGAGAGTTTATCCGGCAACACATCTCTTCGTCAGGCGCCCCCATAAACTGCGTTGGGGGCGTTTCCAAGAAAAAGAAATTTCTGACCACGTTTGCGGTTTTCCTGGAGTGGAAAGGGCGATGGCGGTTGCCTGCGCCCCCATACCAGCAATTCATTCCCACTGCGCATTTGGATGATGAGGGCAGGCTTGGGCTGGTTTGGGAGCATGTCGCTAAGGATGTAGCTATCTTGAAGGAGTATCATGCCAAATCCGCCTGGTTTCGGACCCCTCAGCCGCGCACGACCTATCAGCGTTACGAGGACAAGGTGCGCTCATGCCTGGCCCGTTTGCTTCAAAACGAACAAAATGCCCGGGCCAGCGCATTCCAGCAGACCGACATCGACCGGCATCTTCGGGGAGAGCAATTTGTCCTCTACAACGATCAGGTTCGCAAACGCCTGAACCACACCCCTTATGGCGCTGAGCTTCCTTTGACAACATGGTTTATCCCACCTCCCTTGAAACAGCCCGCTGCTTCCAGCCCCGTCTCTCTCGATCCCTGGGTGCATCGCAACCAACATCTCGTCATCATCGGGGAGATGGGCGCGGGCAAAACCGCATTGTTGCATCACCTGGCTTTACGCCAGCCCATCGAAATGGCTCCCATCTGGCTGTCCCAAGCGGTCGCGCCCGCCCTCCGCTCCCTCAAAACCGAGCAGGATGTCTACGCCCAGGCTCTGACGCATCTCTGGCCGCAACAGGATCCCCGAGAGCGTGAGGCCTGGATGCGGCTCCTGCGCGGGATGCCGGAGCGTTTCATCATTCTCGACGCCCTGACCATGCCCAGCCAACGGGTGTTGACTCTTTTGCAGGGGATGGGGCGCGTGTTGATGGCGCTTCCCGTTCAGGGTTTTGACGCTAACAGATTGCCCGATCCATCCACCTGGGACATCCTCGAGATCGACGCCTGGTCTCCGGAGCGCCTGACCTGCGCCATGGAGAAACACCAGCCCGCACGGCGGATCGATCTCACCGAGGTGGCGACGCACCTCGAACGGGACATTCCCCCCTATCCGGGCTGGGTCCTGCCTCTTTCCCGCACCTCGACGGTGGGTGAGGCGGAACGCTACCATGCTCTGGACCGGATGATGCAAGAGAAACTCACCGGACAGGGGAGTAGCCTGGCTGGCGAAATTCGCCGTCTGGCCTGGGAACTGCAACGGAACCCCGACCAGACCTGCGCCCAATCCACTGGCCAGCCAGCAACTCAACCACCTTATCTAGGCGACAAACTGTGTCAGAAGGCGATCCCCTGGGCGGAGAAACGGGGTCTGTTGCAGCTTTTATCCAACCATATCCCCGCGTTTGCGCATTCCGACCTGCGCGCCTATCTGGCCGCGGAGTACGTAGCCCTCCAATACTGGCGTCAGCAGCAAATGGCAAGGGATTCCCTGGTGCGTTTCACGCCAGGCTTCCTATCCGGCACGGAAAACGCCGGGGATATCCTCGCCATGATCGTCCTGGCCGATCTGCGGCACAATGCGGGACGCCATCTCCCCCATTTTGTGGAGGGATTGCAGCAGCAATACATCACCCCGCCCCGGTATGGCGCGTCCCTAGACCTGTTTCTCGAAGTCGCCCAGCCCGTTGGATTGCTGAAACGGCTGATAGATCATGCCGATTGGATCAGACGCTATCCTACCTGGAGCACTTCCATCAGCCAAAGCGTTCAACAGATGCATCAACTGTTGGAAGCGGCATTATGGCGGTGGACCAGTTCCCTGTTCACGCAGAACGCCATCCTCCCGCGTCTGAAGACCTTTGGCCTGGCAGTTGCCGCCCTGGAGCCCTTGCATCCCGGCCTGGCCGATTTCATCGCTGGTCAGGTGTTGGATCATCCCCACGTCTTGCAAGACCCACACATCCGGCATCTCCTCTCGCCGCAAATCAAGCGAGCATTGGACAAAGTCTTTCTGTCAGGCGTGGATGCGCGGAGATGGAACTCGAGAGAGCAGGAAATCCGATTCAATCTGTTGCTCCAGCATCAGGCCCTCAGCCCCGACACCATGCAATACGTCATGGACACCCGCTCAGCCAGATACATCACTGCCCTGGCCCAGCGGGGCGGCGCGCCGGCTGCGGACGCACTGGCCACCCTCTGGCAATCGCCCCGGATCCCCGATGACGCGGCCTTTTTCGACATCGTGCTAAACGCATGGCAGGGTTCCGCCATCCGGCTGTTTCGCCTGCTCGAAACCCTTCAGTTCTATTTCAGAAGCCTGCACCGTTCCATTTGGAAGTCCATGTGCCGGGCGTTTCTCCGCCGTTATCGGAATAGCGATGAACTGCTGTGCATTCTCCGCCAACTTCCTGAACTCGCCGCCCCATGCGCAGCTTTCATTTTACGATTCCTGCCGGAAGCCGAAATGGGCAACACCGTCATCGCCCTGGCTTTGGCCGAAGTGCTGAAACAGCAAGCTTCGGACCAAGAGGCCACGGAAGCGAAATCAGAGGCAGAGTTCGATATAGACAGCGCTCCGTCGGACGCCCTGAGTCTGGCCAGGGTGGTGCGTCGGGCGCTTTACCAGGAAAGTATCGATGACGCCATCCTCTCGCAGTTGTCCGCGGAAGACTTGCTGTTCCTGTTTCAATTCGACCTGCTCCCGCCGGATGAACCCTGGCATATCGCCAGGCAAGTCATCGAGATGCAGTTGGAGTTCCTGCCCGATCGGGAACGGGCGCACTATCGCTCGCGCGTCAGCCACTGGGCTGAGTACGTGTTAACGCAAATCCCCCGAAATCCATCTCTCCTGGCCACGGCCATCCTCCTGGCTCCATGTGAGAGCCCGGTTTTGGACATGTGGTGGAGCGATCATTCCAGCCCTCTCGTGAGCGAAGCTCTGCACATCCGTTGGGAAAAATGCCGATAAGGCGCCCACCAACCCCAGACGAATACAGACGATCCCATCCCAAAGCTCCCCTAGACGAGCACCCTTAGACGACCATGACAAACCGAAAAATCGCCAAGAAATCACATCGCGTGGCCCTGTACGCGCGCGTCTCCTCCGAGATGCAGGTGGAGGGCAAGTCCATCGACGCCCAATTGGCCGAGATGCGAGAGTACGCCCAGGCCCGCGGCTGGGAAATCATCGAAGAGTATGTGGATGCGGGTTTCTCCGCCAAGACCACCAAGCGCCCCGAGTTCCAGCGTCTGCTGAACGACATGAAAACAGGCGCTTTCGACATCATCCTCGTTCATGACCTCTCCCGCCTTTCTCGCAGCATTTACGACATCTTCGATATCTTCGCCCAGTTGGGGGAGTGCGACGTTGGATTCGCCTCGGTCAAGGAGCAGCAATTTGATTACTCCAAATCCACCGACCGCTTCGTCCTGCAAATGCTCTCCCTGCTCAATCAATACTACCTGGACATCCTGAGCGAGCATGTGAGCAAATCCAAACGCCAGCGGGTGCGCCAGGGCCTGCACAATGCGTCTATTCCTCCCTTTGGCTACCAGCGCGCCGATTCGCCGGACAAGCCCTTCGAGATCAACCCCGAGGAAGCCGAGGTCGTGCGTTTCATCTTCGAACGCTACGCCACCAAAGAGTATTCCATGCAGGACATCGCGGACGAGCTCTATCGTCGGGGCTATCGCAGCCGCGGGCGCTGGGCGCATCGCAAACGCCAGCGAAAGGACAATGGAGCTCTGGAAAGCGATCCTTATCGTTTCACCGCCGACGGCATCCGGGACATCCTCCACAATCGTTTCTACATCGGCGAAGTGACCTACGGCTACCGGGACAAGGAGCCGGAAATCTATCCGGGACGGCATGAGCCCATCATCTCGCGGGAGCTCTGGGAGCAAACCAGAGAAGCCCTCAATGTGCGTCGGGCCAAGGCCCGCTCCACTTACAGCGCATTTCGCGTCTACCCCCTGGCGGGCATCCTCCACTGCGCCATCTGCGGCGTGCCCCTGCGCTCCCAGGCTGCGAATAATCGTTTGCGCTACTACCGGGAGATGTCCCACAAGCGCGGGGTTCATTGCCCTAACAACAATATCGGCGCCGACGCCTCGCGGGTGGAGGAGCAGGTGGGGCTTATTTTGGGACGCACCAATCTGCCGCCAGACTGGCAGGAGGAGATCAGCGATTATCTGGCCGCAGAAGGGGAGTGGGTGCAGGTGGAGAAGGAGCGTCAGAAGCTGGAAAAGGAGCTGGACAACCTGCGCCGGCTCTACCGCCTGGGGGCTTACGATCATCTGGAAAACAAGGATGCGGCTTTCATGGCGGAGCTGCGCTCGTTGCAAGAGCGTCTGAAATCCCTGCCCAGCGCAGACCCGGATGCCATCTATGAAGCGGCCAACGCCTTGGTGGTGATGCAGGAAATCTGGGATGAAGCCACGCTGGAGGAGAAACGGGGCCTAGTGCGCGACAGCCTGCGCCGCATCGACCTGGATGTGGCGGAGCCGCTGGTGACCGCCATCTATCCCTACCCGGAATTTATGCCTCTTTTCGCCCATGCGCCCTTTTTGCAGGCCCTTCCGGGCGGCGGCTTCACCTTGCACCCCACCTCGGCCGAAGAAGCCGCCATTTTCAACCTGCCCGTATGGCCGACCATCTCTTCCGCTCCCAACAACTGGCTTGCTTTTCCTTACCTTCCTCTCTGGCGGGAGCGACGGGCTCGTAAACAACGCATCACCCCCGCGCTCAGCGCCGAACTCAAGCAGTTGCGTAAGCTGGGCGTGGAACGCATCCGCATTGTCGAGATGGTTCAACCGGGCTACCCCGAGCTAATGCTGGACCGCCGCAAATGGCCCGAGGCTTCGATGCAGTCCTTCACCGAAGAGACGTTCCTGGAGGCGCTCTCGACCATGTCCGACCAGAGCATCCATATCCTGCATACGCCATTCCCCTCTCTGCAGGCGGATCGCATCGAGGCGTTGGTGCAGGCGGCGTCTCGGGTTCTGGCCCCGGAGGGGCGTTGGCTTCTCACTTTTCTGGATATCCACCAGATGCCAGCCCACTGGCTGCATCAGGCTTTTCCTGCATACTGGGAAAGCCAGAAGGCGCGTGCGTTGAGCCGGCTCGACCTCTCACGTTTCCTTCAGACGCACCATCTGCGTCTCATTGTGAAACGTGCTCGTCATACCGTGTATCAGGATGTGGCGCCTGAGACCGCGCTGGCAGTGGTGGCCCGCCTGGTGCGAGATCGAAAGATCGATCCCGCGAACCTGGAAATGTTTCAAAAACACCTGGAAGAACAAGAGGCGCAATCCCTGCCATCTCTGCTCGTAGCGTTGAAAACTCGGGTGGTCAGAACGAATTCGAAAAAATAATTTAACACGAATTTGTCACAAGTAATCGAAATAACTATTGACATGGCCTAAAAAGTGTGTTATAGTCGATATGAACACTCACGGATGCAAAAGTATCCACGAAAAAGCACCTTACCAGCATTCTGAAATACAAAAAAAGAACCAACCTTTGGCGGAAGGTTGGCTCTTGGAAAGTAAAATCCGAACAGCCGTGTCCAGGATTTTTACTTGGGACGGGAGCGACGGGCGTCTATTACCCAGCCGCAATGGCCTCCCCAGGAAGCTAATCCCGCCCGAGCTCGATTTACCTTTTATCAAAGCGCTGGCTAATCTGGCCAAAACCTAGCAATTATCTTTGCCCTTGACAACCATTTGTGTTGTCGAGGGCTTTTTTGTTGCCTGTTGCCAGAACAACAGTTCGCTTTCAGCTATTCTATCACCCCCTTTTTACTTTATGCAAGTTCTGCTTTTCGCCCAAGGAGTCGCTCATGTACCAGGTAACTTTTCAGACCGACAAGAACTTTCTGAGCCCGGAGGAGATTTCCAGACACCTGCACATCTCCCGACGCACGGTCATGCGCTGGATTGCGGATGGTCAACTGGTAGCCCTACGCATCGGTAATGTCACCCGCATCCCGGTGGACGCCTATCAACAATTCCTGAGCGCCCATCTCATCATTGATGAATCATCGCATGGCGCGGGCGCCGCCAAAGCGAAGCGTCGAAAACGCACCAAGCGCAAGCAAAAGCGCAAGAGCAGGAAGGATGAGATTGGCACAGCCCTGGCCATTATCGCATCCCCATCGGTGTCACCCACTTTGACGCCGCGCCAGTCCATGGAGCTCGCTACGGAAAGTAACGGTACATATCCTTCCGATGCAGGAAACGAACAAACGCCACCACATCGCCCTCCACTTTCAGACCCAGCCGATAATCCCCAATCTGAATCCGATAATACGGACCCTTCCCTGAAAGCCGCTTGAGATTACGGATGTCCTGTAACGATGAGGCCTGTTCGACCTCATGAATCACCTGTTCCACCGCCGTCCCAAAGTCCGATTCACCCCGCGCAGATCTTTCACAAAACTTCGGCGAAAGATGACCTTCACGGAGCCCCGCCGCGTAGCACTTGCATGACTTCTTCTCGGCTCACCTCTTCACTGTTCTCTCCCTCCTGGATCGCGCGCACCAACGCGAAATCCTCCAGGGCCTCCATGACGATCTCGGCAAACAGGTCCTGGCGTTCCTCCAGCACTTCTGCGAGGGCTTCCTTGACAATGTTCTTGAGGCGGACCTCGTCCTCACTGAGATGGTTTGTCATCGTCTCACTTACCCGTAGCGAACCGTGTGTAGCGCTCTGTCACCACCACGAACCGATCCTGAAGCTCCTCACCGTAGTGACTCAGCAAACGCTCCAACACCTGGATCTTCACCTGCGCCCGCTCGTCCTCCAGGCGCAACAGGATGATGCCATGATGCCGACGTCCCTCTCGGTACACCCTCTCTCCGAAATCCTTGTCATTGGTGATGAGGATGCGCGATTCCTCGTAGGCGCGGCGGATCACATCATCATCGGGAATCCCCCTGGCCTCGTCGTACACGGAGACCACGTCATGCCCCAGCGACCGCAGCCAACCCGCCACCCTGGGCCCAGTGCACTCATCCACCAGGAATCGCATTTACGCTGCTTCCTTCTCCAGTGGCATATAGGGCATCTCCTCCAGCGCCTTGGTGGCGAACAGGAAGCACGCCTGGATGTCCTCCCGAGTCACGCCCTCATATTCTTCCATGATCTCCTCGGGCGTGGCCCCGTGGGCCAGCAGGTTGAGGATGTATTCCACGGTCAGGCGCGTGCCACGGATGACGGGCTTGCCCGCCATGATGCCAGGATCCATGGTGATGCGTTCAAACAATTCCTGATTCGTCATATCGATATCCTCCACTGCCATCTTACCCGTTTCCCCCTGTTTTGACAAGTCCTTTTCCATTGACCTCGATTTTCCACAGGAGTACAGCAAATGACCCGACACCACATTCTCGGCCTCGATCCCGGCTTCGGCGGCTTCAAGCTGGCGGAAGTCACGCCCGAGGGCGTCCGCACCGCCTACCTGCCCGCGGTGGTGGGCATCGGCGACACCGATATCGGCCTGCTCTCCCTGGGCGGGCTGGGCAAGCGTCGAAATGGACACACGCCCCACGCGGTGTCCTGGAACGGTGCCCGCTACCTGGTCGGCCCCCACGTGGCCCGCTACGCCCGCCCCTTGCAGCGGCTTGACTTCCAGCGCCTGGCCGACGGCCCCGAACTGCGGGCGTTGACCTACGGCGTGTTAGCCCAAGGGCTTGGCCCGGGCGAGCACGATGCTAGTCTCATCATCGGCCTGCCCGTGGAGGTCATGACCGACCGGGAGCTGGCCACCGCCACCCTCAAGGGCCTGCGCAAGTGGTTGGTGGGCGAGCATGAATTCGTTGTAGATGATGCTCGTTGCCAGGTGACCATCCGCCAGGTGCGGGCGCTGGCCCAGCCCGTGGGCGCGTTCTTCGCCTGGGGTCTGGATGACGCGGGCCGCTGGCGACGCTTCGCCGACGACCTGAAAGCGCCCGTGGGCGTGTGCGACATCGGCTTCAACACCCTGGACCTGTTCGCGGTGGAGGGCGGCCAGGTCATCGCCCGCTACACCGGCGGCGAGACCCTGGGCATGCGGCGGGCCGCGGAGACCCTGGCAGATCTGGTGCGGCGGGCGCATGGCGTGACCCTTGCCCTGCCCCAGGCCGACGCCTTGTTGCGGGCGAAATCGCCCAAGGTGTATGTGGCTGGCCAGGCCATGTCGGTGCGGCCGCTGGTGCAGCAGGCCCAGGACGCCACGGCAGCCTCGGCCCTGGCCTATCTCGAGCGGCACTGGGGCGACGGACGCCAGTTCGCCCACCTGCTCTTCACCGGCGGCGGCAGTCAGGCGCTGCGAAAAGCCTTGCTCCGGGCCTATCCCCACGGCGTCATCCTGCCCGATCCTCTCACCGCCAACGCCGCGGGCCTGGCCCGCTACGCCCGGCGAGTCTTCAAAATGCCAGCGATTGCCAGCGCCTGACGCCAGATGGCGACACTTTCCCATGACCAAACACACGAAGCTCACCCTGCGCCTGCACCCCGATCGGGATGCGGACCTCATTCGCTGGCTGGCCAGCCTCGATGACCTCCCCTTCGGCCAGAAGGGCCGGGCCATCAAGGAGACCTTGCGCCGGGGATTGGGCCAGCAGCCCGAACCCGTCCCCGATGCTGAGATGCTGTTAGCCGATATCCGGGCCGTTGTGGAAAGCGCCGTGCAGCAGGCCCTGGCCGGCGGCGTCAGCATCACCCCCTCTTCAACCCCTGACGACACAGACGAAACCGACGCCCTGCTGGATCAGCTCGGCGATCAGCTCATGCTCTGAGGAATCTCATGACTGTCACGACTTCCACTCAAACAGATGAGGCCTTACACGTGGCCGCCAACAAAACCCTGGCCCTCTACTTCCATCTCTTCTTCACCCGCCACAAGCGCCTCAGCAGCCGCCCCGAGCATTTCGCCATCGCCTTCGTGGACATGCTGCCCGAGCGAGGCGTGCAGGCTGTCCGCCTGGCGGACCATCCCCTCATCCATCTGCTGGTGGCGGAGCGCATCCCCGTCCGCATTCTGATGCAGCGCTGGATCACCCGCCAGGAGGAACAACGGTTTCAGCGCCTCATGGACAGGGAAGGCTGGCCCATCGGGCTTCTGCTCAACTTCGGCGCTCCCACCCCCCAGCTTCGTCGTTTCTTTCTCGATGCCGCCCCATAAAAAGTGAAGACCGCTGCCTGTCATCAGCGGTCTTCGTGGAGTGCGCTACCATAAAAGTTATGTGCCCTTCCGCTTTGGATTGCGGTGCAGCGTCACCCCATGATCCAGAGCAATCATATGGTAGCGCATCTCCTGACCTCTGTCAAATCGCCCATTTTCGCCACCCCAACAGGAGATGCATTATGACTTCCCAACAACCCTCTACCGACATTCTCACCGACGCCCGCCGTCCCGGTTGGTTCTGGATGGACGACGACATCATCGACCGCTATGGCCGCATCCTCGGAACCACCGGCATCGCCGTTTACGCCTACCTGGCCCGCCGCGCCGATCCCAACGGCGTTTCATTCCCCTCCTACAGCACCATCGCCCGTGACCTGGCCATCAGCCGCAAGACCGCCATCATCTACATCAAGAAGCTGCAAGACCTGGGCCTGCTGGTGGTTCAGCGTCGCAATGGCCGTCGGCGCAGCAGCAATATCTACCAGCTCGTGAACATCCGCGGCCGGGCTCCCCTGCCTGCGGCCCCGGCCGTGTCGCCGCCACCCGATGAACAGGGCGCCGAGGCCGATCCCGAGCCCATCACCCTGCCCCTGGCCGCCTCGACCGGTGAAATGAGGACACCAGTGCAACAGTTACACCAGTCACCGGATGAGCGTACTGGTGTAACCATGACACCAGTGCAGGAAATGCACCCCACCGAGCCCGATTTCACTGGTGAAATGAGGTTACCAGTGCAATCAGGTGACCAGGGTGGTGTAACCATTTCACCAGAGGTGGTGAACTCAGGTCACCAGGGTGGTGTAATCAGTTCACCCGAAGGAAACACATACAAGGAAACACAAAAGAAGGAAACACAGATGAAGGAGAAGGAGGACCTCGCGTCGCGCGCGACGCGGGCCGTCGGGCCGGACGATCCCTCTCCACTTCACTCCTCACAGAAAAATCCTTCTTTTGGTTTTCTTGGTCTGGAAAGTCGAAAAGCGCCCGAAACAGCGAATGCTCGGGCCAATGGCGCTGACTACGCCGAGGATGCGGTTGTATTTGAGCCCGAAGTAGAGACCGAACAGCCCGATGCGTTCGCCGAGATGCTCGACGCCCTGGCCCAGGTCACTGGTAAAAATCTGGCGTTTCTGCGGACGCAGAAACGGGAGCAGTTCCAGATCGCGGCGCAGAAGCTGCTGGACTACGGCTTCACGCCCGAGGATGTGCGCGATTTCGGGCGCTACTGGCGGGAAGGGCATCCCATTGGCAGCAACAAGCTAAACGCCGGACGGCCCCATCTCAGCCAGGTGCTGGAGGACCTGCCCGCTTCCCGCGACTGGAACCAGCAGCGCCGGCAGGAGGAGGCCGAGAAGGTGTATGAGTATGTCCCGGAACTGATCATCCACGGCGATGAGCCCCTGGACGAAATCCTGGCCCCGGCGCCGGTCATCCAGCCCGTTCCGCAAGCGCTGCAACCCGCGTCCGAGCCCAGCGAGGCGCGCGCAGTTTGGAACAAGCTGCGCGAGGAGTTGCGCATGCGGCTGTTCGGCAATCCCGCGCTGCGGGCGCTGGAGCGGGCCGTGATCCAGGCCTTTGATGAGCCCCTGTCTGTGCTCTTCCTCGGGCCAACCGAGATGGCCATGTTTGCCCAATGATCACCCATCCCTCACCCTTTCACGGAGGTATTGTCATGAACAACCATTTTCATCACCACCATCACCATGCCGCGCACCTCAACCAGATGCACCAGCACGCCATGCAACACGCGCAAAACCAGGCCATGAACCAGGCCCTGCGGGCGCAACAGGAGGCCGCGTGTGCGGGGCATCCTGCCCAGCCTCAGGCTATGGAGCCTGCGCCGCACGCCGCGGGCCAGCTGAACGTAGCATTAGCGACACTGGCTTCACTGCTATCGGAACATTTTCAATTATGACGTGATGACATGTTCGGCAACCGGAAAACATATTTTTAGTAGAGATGATTGACTGTGTTTTCATAAACGAGACGACATTTGCTATACTCTGATTGAATCTTCCGGTCTTTTTTCGTCCGTTTTTTCATCAGAGTGAAGTGAATGTCCACTACATTTGAATGGCCGCCATCTTTTCCGTTTCCGCCAGCGCCATCAGAAAATTGGGATGCCACGGCAAAACATTATTTGGCTGAACTGATTCGATGGCGACTGCAATTTTGTTCAAAACCAAATGGTCTTACAGAACGCGATGCCGCTTATCTTGTTGAAAAACTTGCTACGCCACGGGCTGTGCAACGATTTTATAAAGTTCAAAAATTCGTTAAAGAAACGGAAAAAGATGAAATCACCTACATCGAATGGCTTGATCGGGTGTTGGACGGTTATCTCTCCTTTTCTGAAATGCTCTCTTTAAGTCCTGAGGTCGAAGAAAGTCAGCAGCATGTTCTTTTTCAGATGATTCATCGAGTTGTCACCGGCGCTTATCTCAAATTATTTCATCGACGTCCCCCTCCCCACCTTCGAGAAGAACTTTCAGCCAAACTCTCTTTGATCCTGGCTGAAAATTATTTCTACGACACAGAACTGGAACCGTGGCTGTGGCAAACCGCCCGCCATATCATCTTGAATCATATCCGCAAGACAAAATCTGCCATCGACCAAGTCGAACTCGATATCAACCTCCACTCAGTAAGCCAACAGAGCCAGTCGTCGGGAGAAGATTGGCTAAGAATGCACATGCAGCGGGAGACCCTTTTGGAAGCCATTCGTCAGGTCTCCCATCGACGCTATCGTGTCGTGTTACTATTGATTTACCTCTTCGATTTGAAAAATGCGGAACTGGCTGCATTTTTCGGCGTGTCCATCCCCGAAGCTACGACGTGGCGTAGCCGCTCCCTACGCGCCTTGCGCAAACGATATCCACCTGAGGAATTGCCCTAAGTTTCCCATCTCCGCCATAGCATAGGACACCTCTTATGGCTGATAAATCTCTTTTCGACGAAGAAGCGCTCGCATTTTTGGAACAAAAATTATGGCGCATCATAGAAAAACGGACATTTGACAATGAATTGCCGCCGCATATCTCTTCCCTTTTGATAACAGATGCCTGTGAAGACTACCAAATTCCTCTTACGCAATACGCCTGGGATATTGTGCATGAGCAAAGTGACAAATGGGCGCAGCATCCCCTACTGGAACATCTTGCTCAATGCGACGTTTGCCAGATGGAATTGCAAAAAATGCGTGATTTTTATGAACGTTCGCCCAATATTCAGCGATTGAGCGATACCGATATCGATATCACCATTTTTTACAAAGATATGTTTCCTCCCAATGAAGCTATTTCACGAAGCGAGTTGCCAACAGAGGAATTCATTCTATTAGATGCTGGACTGTTGGATGATCCTGAGGGATGGTATTATTCTTTGGAACAAATTCGAGGAAAAGAGGACGAACATAGGGGGATATTATTGACGATCACCACGCCTGAAGGGTCGGCGAGTGAGATCCCGGTCTCTATCGTGCTACTTGGACGCATCTTACAAAGAAGGACGGACGACAAAGGACAGATATTCTTCGCTGGCGTTGAGGCGCCTTTTTTGAATAGGGATGCAACTCCTGCCATCGTTCTGCGAATCAATCTTCCTTCTTGACGATGCTGAGATGTTGCGCTTCTTGTTGCCGTTGCCACCCCAAACCGATCTGGCGACCGAACTCGCGGAGCTGGATGAAGCGCTGCGTCGCGGGCGGCTGAAATGGGCGCGACAGCGTCTTCAACTGCTATCCGATACTGATCCTACGCCCGACGTCATCCTGAGATCGGCATTGGTTGCTTATCTCCTCAACGAATATGACAACGCCCGGTCATTGTTGGCGCAATTACCGCCCGATGAAGAACCTCTCCGTCCCTATGGCGAATTTCTTGCCGCGCTCATTGCCATTGATCTTCGCCAATTTCAGCAAGCGCAAAGCATCTTTGAGCGCTTATCCGTTCATTGGCAAGAAGAATCAATTGAACGCCAATATGTCCATCTGGCGCGGGCCATCTTCTTAGTGTATCAGAGACAATACGATCAAGCGGATCAGTATCTTGCGGCTATTCATTTGTCAGGCAATGACGCCCGAACGCAGTGGGCGCGTCATCAACAGCGCCGCATTGCCTGCATTCTCGCCCACCAACGGACGCGGTATCTCCAGGCCAAAGCGTTGCTGGAAAAAGCCCGTTCCGGTTTTTTGGCTGTGGATGATCACTACGAAATGGCCCGTTGTGATTACGCACTGGCCAACACATTTCGCCGATTGGACAATTATGCACAGGCGCGTCAACACGCGGAGCAGGCCATCGCGTATTTCCAACAGGAAGAGGCGTTGGTGCCCCTTGCACGCTGCCGAAGTGCATTGGCAAGCATCCAGTTGTATTTCAATCAACAAGATTTGGCTTTGCAAAATCATCACTCTGCCTTAGAATACTTTGAAAAAGCGGGGCTTCGGAATGATCAAGCGTGGATGCTTCATAATATCGGATTGATCCATTACCAGATGGGGCAACTTCGGATGGCGCTGCAAGCCTATATCCAGGCACAAACGATTGTGTCCGAAGAGGACGCTCCAGATATTTTCGCCTTTCTCGAGCACAGTTTGGCGGAAGTATCCTGGCACTTGGGAGACCGAACTGATGCCATTAGACGCCTTCAGCATGCCGGTGCCCTGTTTTTGCAGATGGGAAGTCGCTCTCACGTCGCGAATATTTGGCGCTTGCTTGGCCAATATGCCTTCATCCTGGGCGATCTGGATCAGGCCCAGGACTATTTGGAGAAAAGTAGCAAGACATTTCTCGAATTGCACCGTCCGGCGCAGGCCGCCATGACAAGCATTCTATTGGCTCGCGTCATCTGGGCTCAGGGGGACCGAGCGCGCGCCATCTCTATGCTGGAAGCGTCGGCCGAACTGCTATCCCAACTGTTCATGCCCCATCGAGCGGCCGAGGCCCTCACGTGGCTGGCGAACTTTTATTTCGAAGAGGAACGCTTCGACGAGGCCAAGGACGTCATCGAACGCGCCTATCATCTGGCGCCGCGCGATCATTATACCTTCTCCTGGCGGATTCATTTCCTCCTATACCGAATCGCCATGCAATCCCACAACTACGTCCTGGCACGTCGTCATCTGGAGCAAGCAAACAATCTGTTGAGACGATTACGGAAAGGCGCCATGTCGCCCTCGGCTTCTGCCGATTTGGGCAGAGAAGCTCAGCAGATATTGGCCCTGCAATTGGATTTGACGTTGAAAGAAGGGGATACGGTTTCCGCCCTTCGTTCCCTCGAAGAATACAAAGCCGTACAATTTTTCGAGCGTCTTCTGAATGGAGAAGCGCTCTCCGCGCCCGCGTTCGGCTCCTCCGAAATCCTCCAAAAATATGCCGAAAGGTTGGAACGATTGCGTTACGCCATTCAGGTCGCGCGGCGAGACCAAAACTGGCAACGTTTGGAGATGCTGGAACAGACCTTCGATCATCTCGTCCAGGAACTGGACGCGTTGCGAATCCCATACCTCTCCCCTCACCTGATGCCGCCATGGGATATCCCTGCGCTTCGAGAGCATCTCGATCGACGCCACGGACAATTGCAGTGGGGCGCGCTCATCGTGGGATTGGACGGTCAAATCGACCACGCAGCCGAACTTTATCTCTTTTGGTTGGACAGCAAACGACTGCTGAGTGAACGCCGGCGATTGACTCCGGTGAGCAAACGATTGCTTTCTCTAGCATCCAGCCCCTTTTCGAGCTACCGACGGAAGCTTTTGGATTGGAAAGAGGACGTTCAGACGCCCAAATTATGGGAGGCGTTGGAGCGATTACTTCTGCCCGCGGCATTCGAAAACGCCATCGACTCGGTCAAAACGATATATGTCTCTTCATCGGGCGAACTGGCCATGTTTCCATTCTTTGCCTTACGGATCCATGGCATTCCCCTGGGATTACGAAAAACCATCAGCCACACCGCATCCCTTCCCATGCTCCATACTTTATTGAAATACGCCGGTTCTATCCGAACTTTCTCTGAATTGTCAGCCATGAAGGGACTCATCTGCGCTGTCTCTCGTTTTGATCAAGATCGTCTGCCCTCTTTGCCTGATACTGTGCGTGAAGCCATTTCGCTTTCCTCCCATCTTTCGCCAGAAAGCATTGTGTTGTTGAATGAAAAGGCGACGATTGCCGCTTTTCGACAAGCGATTCGTGAGCGGAGGGCGGGCTTTTTTGATTTGATTCATTTTGCCACCCACGCCCGATTTCATCCCGATCATGCAACCTTATCCCATCTGGCATTGTTCGATGAGAATCTTTATCTCCACGACATCCTGTCGTTGCCGTTGCAGTCCGATCTGGTCATGTTAACCGCCTGTGACACTTCCGCAGTCCATAGCTGGCCGGGCGACGAATTGATGGGTTTATCGCACGCTTTCATTCTAGCGGGGGCAAAACGGGTTTTAGC
>JALXAF010000215.1 GCA_026992375.1 Anaerolineae bacterium | reverse complement strand
TTTTCTGCAAATGCCGCTCGGGAATGCCGTGAAAACTGAACAGCAGGTGATCGAAATCCTTCGCATCAAGAATGAGGCGAATGCTGGCGGCCAGAGCCGCGATGTAGTCGGGATGGTTGTAGTGGGTCGGGATGATGCGCAGCGTGTACTCCCCCACCTGGCGGGTGATGGTCCGCCCATCCGCCCGCGCCACCGCCTCCCGCAGCCAGCGGGTCGCGGCCTTGTCGCCCGTCGCCTTCGTCCCGACCAGCGCTTCCAGCTCGGCCAGGCTCTTCAACGCCAGGGTCTCATAAGTGGACATCGCGTAGTGCGGGTACATCGGCAGGAGGATCACCTCCCCGCCCGGATCGATCTGCTCCAACAGCGTCTCCAGGCCCGACCGCACTGAAGGCTGGCCGTAGCGCATGGCCTTGACCACGGGCATCTCCAACCGGGCCGCCAGCTTCGCCCGCACCCGCTCGGTGAGCACGATCAGCGGCGAGCCTTCCTCCCACCAGATGCTCTGGTAGGCGCGGGCGGATTGGGCCGGGCGCTTGGGCAGGATGAAGCGCTTGACGATGAGGCGGCGCAGAGGATAGGGCATATCGAGGATGCGAGAATCCATCAGGAATTCATCCAGATAGACGCGCACGTCCTCTTCTGTGGGCGAGGCGGGGGAGCCGAGGTTGGCGAGGAGGAGTCCGGAGGCAGGCATTTCGGGAGGAGGTGGGAAATTGAGTGATTCGTTGAAATTCTTCGATATTGGGAAAGATTCGTCGCGGATAACACGGATTTTGCGAATTCTTGCGGATGTTTCTGATTTTATCCGCGTGCATCCGCTTTTGATGCGTTATCTGCGTTCTGCTCTTGCACTTTGCGCCTTGGCGACTTTGCGTGAGATCAAATGGCGCGGAATGCGTTGTGCGCGGCTTCGATGCTGGCGTCGATGATCGTATCGTGGATATTGGATAGTGATTCGGGCGTGAATATCCGCTACCCAATATCAATTTATCATCTGTCAAACAGCTTCCCCACTGCCATCTCGCCCGAATGGATGCAGTCGGGGATGCCGATGCCGTGGTAGGCGGCGCCGGCCAACGCCAGGCCCGGCCAGCGTTCCAGCCCGGCCATGATGCGCTGCACCCGGGCGGGATGGCCCACGTTGTACTGGGGCATGGCCCGCGGCCAGATGAAGACGCGGTGCAGGATGGGGGCCGCGGTGACGCCCAGGGTCAGGCGCAACTCCTCCCGGGCGATGTCCAGCAGCCCGGACTCGCTCCAGTCGATGGCGGCTTCCTGGCCCGCCCGGCCCACGAACACCCGCAGCAAGGCCATGCCCTCGGGCGCGCGGTGCGGGAATTTGGTGGAGGTCCAGGTGCAGGCCAGGGCCCGCCGCCCCTCCCGCCGGGGAATGACGTAGCCGTAGCCGTCCAACGGACGAGGAACAGCGGCCAGGGGGTAGGCCAGGGTCACGGTGGCGGTGGAGGCGTAGGGGATGGCGTCCAGCAGGGCCGCGAGCTCGGCGTCGTGCGGGCGCATAATGCGCGCGGCCGCGTACGCGGGCGTGGCCAGGATAAGGCGATCTGCATCCAGGGCCGTCCCCTGATTACTGATTACTGAATACTGCTTACTGGTTTTCTGCAACCCTGCCACCTCCGCCCCCAACCGCAACTCCGCCCCCAGCGCCCGCAATCGACCCACCAGCGCTTCCACCAGCTCGGCCAGGCCCGTTTGTGGCGTGACGAACATGCTGCGGGAGCCGGGCGCGGCCCCGTTGCGCTTCATCCGCTCCCGTTTGGCGGCCAGCGCGCCCCGCACCAATCCCCCATGCTTCACCTCCAGGTCTCGCAGATAGGGGAAGGTGG
>JALXAF010000214.1 GCA_026992375.1 Anaerolineae bacterium | reverse complement strand
CTCATGGCCCGAACCCGCCGTCCGATCACCATCATCGTCGCCATCCTGGCGCTCCTGTTCCTGGCCTTTGGCTATTGGGGCCGATGGATCGCGCATCCCGCCGCGGGGTTGAACATCCTGGGCGTGGACCTGCCCGAGTACGTCAAGTTCGTGCCCGAGGCCCGCTACGGCGTCATCCCCATCAACCGGCTGGTCTTTTTCGCCATGCCCCTCTCCCTGGCCCTGGGCCTGATCCTCCTCGCCAGCGTCAGGATGCAGCTTTTGGTGTGGGTGCGGGGGCTGGCCGGGTTGTTGGCCATTCCGGTGGCGCTTTCCATGCTGCCCCCCGCGTGGACGCCGGGCCTGTTGATGACGCCCGAATTCCGCGCGCAAACCCTTACCATCATGGCCCTGATGGTCGCGACGCTCCTCATTCCCCTGTGGAAGCAGCTCATCCCCGACTGGCTGCGGGGCGTATTTTTCATCCTGATTGGATTGCTGCCCCTGCCCGCGCTCAGCGCCTTCTTCAAGATCTTGCCCGCGCTGGAAAAGCTCTACAACCATCCCCTTTCGCCCGGCCCGGGCGTTTACTGGCTCGTTGCAGGCATGGCGCTGATGGCGGCGACCGGCGGACTGCTGATCTTCGGCGGCCGGCGCAGCGATGGGTGAAGGAAGCGGCGTCTCCTGCGCTCAGGTCGTCGTTGGCTCCTCGTCTTCGGCCTTGAGGCGAATTCGGCTCTTTTCGGCGGGGAATTTGCCCTGAATATCGGCGTAAAACGATCTGATGAAGTCCATATCCGCCGAGATGTCCCCGGAAGGTGTAAAGATGGGGCCAAATCCCGCCTGCTTGCGTCCGTAATCCACAAAACCCAGCACGATGGGAACGTGAGCGGCGCGGGCGATGTGGTAAAAGCCCGATTTCCAGTAATCGGTGTGGCGGCGCGTGCCTGCGGGAGGAATGACCAGCACCAGCTCCCGCCGACGGGCGAAGGCGTCCACCATCTGCTGCACCAGGTTGGTGGAGCGGCTGCGCTTGACCGGAATGCCCCCCAGCGCCCGGGCGATGGGCCCCAGCGGGCCTCTGAACAGCTCCTCCTTGCCCATCCAATAAAGTCGCACGCCCAGGATATTGGAGACCAGGAACAAAAACAGGAAATCCCAGTTGGATGTGTGGGGCGCCGCCACGACGACGGCCTTTCTATCTGCGGGCAGGCGGCCGACAAACCGCCAGCCCATCAGGTGCAAGAATTTCGTGGCAAGCCAGGCTCTCATACGCGAAAGGAAGCGAGAAGGAAAACGAGTGGATGGGGAATCAACAACCGGAGCCGACGTCGTCCAGGCCACTGGCGGGCAGCCAGACGGGCGTTTGCGCGCCCTCTATTGTAACAGATACTTGATACCAATCCACATTGTTCATCCGCTCCTTGCGCCGGGCCTCCAGCGAGACTGAAACGGGGAAGACGCCCAGGTCTTTCCCCTCGGGCTGATCATAGGCGTGGGCGTTGGCCTTGACCTGAACCTGGCACTGCCCGGGCGGATAATCAACATTGCCGCCATTGCCGAAGAACACATTGATGCTGGCGAAAGCGCTGGTTCCGGGCGAATACGCCTCGATGACGCCCGCCGCGCCCGCGGGCGCGTTGACTGCGAGCTCCACCGACCAGGCTCCTTCGCCGCCCGTTCCCACGTTCGAGCCCTGCAGAACGGTGGCCTTTTCCGCCAGGATCGAGCCATCCAGGAGCCGCGCCCGCACCACCACATTGCCCTCGGGCAGATTCCCGCCCGCGCCGCTGACGACAAAGGTGGGGGGCAGCACCGCGTTGTTGAGTGGCGATGTGATGACGATGTGGGCGGGAGCGGGCGATGGTGTGG
>JALXAF010000213.1 GCA_026992375.1 Anaerolineae bacterium | reverse complement strand
ACAAGGAGGCGTAAGTCATTGTATAGTTGGCTGCTTGCGCTTGCGCCCAGCCGGATATGCGATCCGGCGGGTTGAGCGGGAAAAGTGCGCCGGATCGCACATCCGGCGCGGCGCATTATCATAACAACCATACAATCATTTCGGCCTTCGTGTACTAGCCGGAATTGCGTTCCGGCGGGTCTTACGCCCAGGTGACAGTCGCTTCGCTTGCATCGTAGCGCCGTTTTGGAGTTTGAACTAGCGGCTTTCGTCCCAAGAGAAATGACTGTCACCTTTATTTCGATAGGCGGATCGCACATCCGCCTCGACGCAAATTTCCACCCTTTGCGCCCTGGCGGCCTTGCGGGCATTCCTTTATTAGACTTTATCGGAAATAAGAAAGTTGTTGTTTAGGTCTGGCACCGTGCTGCTGCCGATGAGACTCAAAGATTAATGAACAATGATTAAAGGCCAAATCATCGGAATTTTCCCTTTAATCATCAATCATTGATCATTGATTCGGGCATGATTGGGCGAAAGGTTGATAGCTCGCCTTGCCACAGGTTATTTCTGATAATGTCTATTCATCCTCTGGGCCCGAAGATGGCCGTGCCCACCCGCACGATGGTAGCGCCCTCTTCGATGGCGACCTCGAAGTCGTGGCTCATGCCCATGCTTAGCTGCGACCAGTCGTGATCAGGATGTTCGCTGGCCAGATCATCGCGCAGTTCGCGCAGGGCGATGAAGTAGGGGCGCGCGGTTTCCGGATCCGGGTCGTAGGGCGGGATGGTCATCAGGCCGTGGAGACGCAGGTGGGGCAGTGCCAGCAGTTCGGGCAATTGCCAATGGAGATCAGCGGGCGGCCAGCCGTGCTTGCTGGCCTCACCCGACACGTTCACCTCCAGCAGCGCGTCCAGCGCGACGCCCTGCTCCCCGGCCAGCGCATCCAGCTTGCGCGCGATCTTCAGCCGATCGATGCTGTGGATGAGCACGGGGCGGCAGGCCAACGCGATTTTGGCCTTGCGGCTCTGGATGGGCCCGATGAGGTGCAGTCGGAAGGACGCGCCCGCGGCGTCGGGATTTTCGATGAACTTGGCGTGGGCTTCCTCGGGCCGATTTTCGCCGAAATCGGTCTGGCCCGCGGCGATGGCCGCGGCCACGTAATCCCAGGGATGGGTTTTGCTCACCGCCACCAGGGTGATGTCTGCCGGGCGGCGTCCCGCGCGAAGCGCGGCTGCGGCGATGCGTTCATAAACGCGTTGCAGGTTTTGGGCGATGGAGGGTGGATTCATGGGTAAGGAATGGAGGATCAATGATTGATGAATAATGATCAAAGGGGAAAGCAGCGTGGCGTGTAACTGCTAACGCACCCCAATTAACAAACCACAAAGGACACAAAGGCGCCAAGAACACGAAGAAAAAATGTATAAATTTCCCTTTGTGCCTTTGTGTCTTAGTGTTCTTGGTGGTTTTTGGGTGACGACCTTAGTAGGCGCCGTGGCGTTCACTTTAATCATCACGCATTGATCTTTTCTTCTTCCGCCAGCGTTCGCTAAAGCTTTCTTCGGCCAGGGGCGGAAAAGCCCGGCTATCGGTCCAGGCGGAAAGAGGCGCAGGTAGTTTCTTGATCCAGCCCTCCGCGGTGCGGGGGGCCAGACGCTGGGCCTTTGCGGCCATCTTGCGGCCCAGTTTGAACAGCAACGGGCGTTTGGCGGCCCGGGCGTAGAATTTGATGCCGTCGTGCAGCCAACGAGGAGCCAGGCCTGCGTCCACGCTGTCGGCCCGCAGCTTCAGCAACATGCGGGGGATGTTGATGCGCACGGGACAGGCTTCGGTGCAGGCTCCGCACAACGTCGACGCCTGGGGCAGCTCGCGCCAGGGGAAGAGCCCATCCAGCGCCGGTGTGACGGTGATGCCAATAGGGCCGGGATAAACCGAGCCGTAGGCGTGTCCGCCCAGTCGTCGATACACCGGACACACGTTCAGGCATGCGCCGCAGCGGATGCAGTAGAGGCTTTCGGCCAGCTCACCGTTCAATGCATTGGTGCGGCCATTGTCGATGAGCACGATGTGAACCTGCTCCGGGCCGTCTTCATCCTCCGAGCGGCGAGGCCCGGTGACGATGGAGGTGTAGACGCTGAGCGGCTGGCCCGTGGCGGAGCGAGCCAGCAATTGCAGCAGGGTTCCCAACTCGCGCAGGGTTGGAGCCATGCGCTCGATGCCCACCAGGGCCACATGGATGCGGGGCGTGGTGGTCACAAAGCGGCCGTTGCCTTCGTTGGTGACCAGCACCACGCTGCCGGTTTCGGCCACGGCGAAATTGGCGCCGCTGACGCCCATATCGGCCTGCAGAAAGCCCTCGCGCAGGGCCTTGCGCGCGGCTGCGGTCAGTTCGGTGATGCTGGCGTCCAGGGGCGTGCCCAGATGCTCGTGGAAGAGCTTTTGCACGCCCTCCAGGGGCCAATGCACCACCGGCGCGATGATGTGGCTGGGATGATCGTGGGCCAGTTGCACGATGTATTCGCCCAGATCCGTCTCCAGCACATTCAGGCCCGCGGCCTCCAGCGCTGGGTTGAGCTCGATCTCCTCGCTGAGCATGGATTTGCTCTTGATGATGCGCTGCACGCCGTTCTCCCGGGCGATGTCCAGCACGATTTGGCGGGCCTCAGCGTCGTCTCGGGCCCAATGCACCACGCTGCCGTTGACCCGGGCGTTGCGCTCGAAGGTCTCGAGATGCTCGTCCAGGCGGGCGATGGCGTTGGCGCGTATGGTGCGACCGTGGTCGCGCAGGGCCTCGCCGTGGGGCAGCCGGGCGAACGCGCCCAAACGGCCATCCACGAAATGGTGCATGGCCCGCTCCAGGGCCAGTTGCAGCTTTTTATCCTGCAGAGCTTCGTGAGCGCGTTGGTTGAAGGTTGTGGCCGGGGGATGCAAAGCGATCTCCTGTTCTGAAAATAGAATGATCGCTGGTTGCTGAGGGTTGGAAAGTCTACGTTGGACGATTCTGCAACCGGCGTGATGCGTAATGCGTAACACGTGGCGTCGTCACGCATCACGAATCACGCATTACTGGATTGGATTCCTGCGCCGCCTTGGCCGCGAGGCGTTTTCATCGGCGTCGGCGCTCTGTTGCTCGTGTCGCCTGTTTCATAGACAGGCTCTCCTACGTCATTTCGAGGGAGCGCAGCGACCGAGAAATCCTCATGCTAACGAGGAGATTCCTCCTTCCTGCGGTCGTCGGAATGACGTAACAAGGAATTTTCATCCTTCAAACGTTCTATCGGGCTCAAGTATACCACCTATGCCGCTATGACGGGCAAGTCGGTGGCAAGGAGAGGGTGCGTTTTGGGAACAGTCGCCATGAGCGGCGGCTCGCCACATAACGAACGAAAATGGAACGCAGACACATCTGATGCCCGCAGATTCTCGCAGATTACTTGATTTTATCTGTTTTTATCTGCGTCGATCGGCTTTTTCTGCGTCATCCGCGTTCTATTTACGGAACGGTCGCCATGAGCGGCGGCTCGCCGATACGGACGAAAATCTCACGCAATGGCGTAAAAGCCGCCAGGAATTCTTTGCTTCTTTTTTCCTTTGCGCCTTTGCGTCTTTGCGTGAGATCGATTTTCATAGCAGGCGGCGCGGGTATGACGCGACGACGTTTGCCGCCCGCGCCTATCGGCCCCAAAAATGATTGAATACGCCATAGCTGCCATAGGCCAGCAATAACGCCCGGGCGAATTTTCCCAGAAAGGCGCCCCACAGAAATTTGGGTACGGGCATCCGTAACGCGCCGGCGATGATCCCCACGATATCGAAGGCGGGATTGGGAATGAAGGCCAGCGCCATGATGAACCAGACCCCCCATCGCTTCATCAGGTGGGCCGATTTCTGGTAACTTTCCCTGTCTTCCAGCACGATACTGCCCGAAGAGCCTGCAAGATAGCCCGTGATCTCTCCTAATGCCTCGCCCGCGGCCGCGGCAAACGCGACCATCAATGGATTGAGGGTTGCTCCTGCGGCGATGGTGAGCGCCCAACTGGGGGCGGGCAAAAGGATAGTGGCGTTGGCCAACATGCCTACGAGAAAAACCCCAACATAGCCCAGATTTTGCAGCGCGCCGCTCTCGCGCAAGAACCACAACGCTGCCATGGCGAACAGCGTAATGACAATGGCCAGACCTATGCGCAGGAAGACTTGCTGCCTGGGGCTAAGCTGGGGCTTTTTCACGTCAGAGTTGGTGGGGGTTCAGTCTGTTTCCTCGATCTCGATGGAGTTGATGTAATCGCCCTGTTCGATGGCGTAAAGGGTTTGGGAACCGTCGATCAACTTGCCGAATACTGTATGTTTGCCATCCAGCCAGGGAGTCGCCACGTGGGTGATGAAGAACTGGCTGCCGTTGGTGTTGGGCCCGGCGTTGGCCATGCTGAGCACGCCCGGGCCATCATGGCGCAGCTCGGGATGAATTTCATCGGGGAAGCGGTAGCCAGGCCCGCCGCGGCCGGTGCCCGTGGGATCGCCGGTCTGAATCATGAAGTCTTTGATCACGCGGTGGAATGGCACGCCGTTGTAAAAGCCCTCGCGGGCCAGAAAGACGAAGTTGTTGACCGTCATCGGCGCTTTGTCGGCATATAGCTCCAGGCTCATGTCGCCTTTGTTGGTCTTGATGGTGGCGTAGTAATGTTTTGCAGGATCAATCTGCATGGAGGGTGGGGCGGTGTATCGAGCCATAGTGGGTGTTTGAAATGTGAGAAATTGAGAGATGAACGGAAGATCGTTTTCGGATATGGTTCAGTCTCTTTCAAAAGGATTTTTACAATTTTTTCCGTCAAACGTCATACGTCAAACGTCAAAAAAGTCGTTTCGCAACGCTTTGACGTTTGACGATTTACGTTTGACGCACTTTGTCAGGCGTTGACCACCTGAAATTGTAAAGGTGCCAGATGGACGATCTGAACCATGCCTTTTCGTTACTTTTCGATGATGTCGATGCGGATGATCTTGTCGCCCGGTTCGGTGGCGGTCTGCGGGTCGCGCTCCTTCAGTTGCTTGACCACGTCCATGCCATCGATGACCTTGCCGAAGATGGTGTGCTTATCGTTCAGCCAGGGGGTTTCGGCCAGCGTGATGAAGAACTGCCCGCCATTGGTGTCGGGCCCGCGGTTGGCCATGGCCAGTACGCCCTCGCTGTCGAACTTCAGATCATCCACGAATTCATCCTCGAAGGTGTAGCCGGGCGTCCCCGCGCCGGTGCCCGTGGGATCGCCGCCCTGGGCCATGAAGTCGGGGATGACTCGGTGGAAGGTGGTGTCATCGTAATAGCCCAGGCGAGCCAGCACCACGAAGTTGTTGACGGTGATGGGCGTCTTCTGCTCGTACAAGTCCAGGGTGATGTCGCCCTTTTCGGTGCGGATGACAGCCTGATAATCCTTGTCTTCGTCGATCTGCATCGCGGGCGGCGCGTTGAAGTAGTTGTTGCGCTCGGCCGGGGGGATTTTGCTCAGAGGTCGTTCGTCGCCCTGGGGCATGACCGGCGGGAAGGGCGTTGGCGTGGGCGTGGGCGTGGGGAGAAGGGATTTATCGGTGGTGGAGATGGTGATGCGTTTGATCAAAATACCCTGTTGATCCGGATTTTCCTGCGGATTCAGCGGCTGGAATTTCTCCAGCACTTCTTGTCCGCCAATGACCCGGCCCAGAGGCGTGAAGTGAGCGGAAAGCCAGGGTGCGGGCTTGAGGGTGATGAAGAACGCTCCCCCGTTCTGGTTGGCATCGGGCTGGGCGCTGCCCACCCAGCCGACGTCATTGAAAACCTCATCCTTCGACAGTTCGTCCGGGATGACGTAGCCGGGCGTGCCCGTGCCCGTGCCGCTGGGATCGCCGCCAATGGCGACGATGTTCCCGCCTTCGGGGTTATCGGTGTCGGGAATGACCTGGAAGAAGCGCGTGCCGTCGTAGTAGCCGTTGTTGGCCAGGGTGATGAAGTTGTTGACGTTCTCTGGCGCTTTGTCGGCCAGCAGCTCCACCTGGATGTCGCCTTCCTCGGTTTCGATGTTGGCCACGTAGATTTTGCCCGGTTCCAGGGTATTTTCGGGCGGAGAGTTCCAATAGCCAATGCGATCTTCCAGGGGCATGTCCGCCATGAAATGATCGTCATTGGCCGCGTCGGGCGGGAAGGGTGTGGGTGTGGGGGTTGGGGTCGGGCGACGTGAGGACTCAGCTTCGCTGATGGTTACGGTGATGAGCTTGTCGCCGGGCGTTTCGGGATTCTGTTCGGGATCGCGCGGGGTCAGTTGTTTCAGCACATCCATGCCTTCGATGACCTCGCCGAAGATGGTAAAATTGCCATCGAGCCAGGGAGCTGGCGCGTAGGTGATGAAGAACTGGCTGCCCGCGGTGTTGGGTCCGGCGTTGGCCATGGCCAGCAGGCCTGGACGGTCGAAGTGCATGTCGGGCGTGATTTCATCGGGAATGGTGTAGCCCGGGCCGCCTGTGCCCGTGCCCGTGGGATCGCCGCCCTGAGCCATGAAGTCGGGAATGACCCGGTGGAAGGTGGTGT
>JALXAF010000212.1 GCA_026992375.1 Anaerolineae bacterium | reverse complement strand
AGGTCATCATCATCGACGAGATCGGCCGCGAGCTGGAGGCGGAAGCCGCGCGCACCATCGCGGAGCGGGGCGTTCAGCTCATTGGCACCGCGCATGGTCGCACCCTGGCCAACCTGCTTCTCAATCCCACCCTCTCCGATCTGGTGGGCGGCATCGAATCGGTCACCCTCTCGGATGAGGAGGCCCGGCGTCGCGGCACCCAGAAATCAGTGCTGGAGCGCCGTTCGCCCCCGACCTTCGACGTGCTCATCGAGATCGTGGATCGTCAGCATCTCATCGTCCATCACGATGTGAGCAAGGCCGTGGACGCCATCTTGCGGGATCGTCCGCTGCGGCCCGAGACCCGCTATCGCAACGAAAAGGGCGAAATCATCGTCGAGAAGGGGGATGATCTCAAAAAAGATCGCAGCGGGCTGCCCAAACGCGGCCGATATGAAAACAGCGTCTATGGCGACAACCGCATTGGCGCGCGGGAGGAGCGGGGACGCGCGGTGCGGCCCGTTCGCATCTATCCCTATGGCGTGGGCCAGAACCGACTGCGCTCTGCGGCCCAAAATCTGGGCGTACCCATTGAGATCATCAACGATCTGCGCCGAGCGTCCGCGGTCATCACCCTGAAAAACTACTATCGCAAACGCCCGCAGCCCATCGGCGAGGCCGAGGAGCGGGGCATCCCCGTCTATGTGCTGCGCTCCAATACCGTGCATCAGATGGAGATGCTGCTGGCCGACATCTTCGCCCTGAAGGTGGACACCGCTGATCCGGTGAGCATCGCCATCGAAGAGACCATGCAGGGCGTCGAGAAGGTGCTTTCGGGCGCGCCGGTGGTGGAGCTTTCGCCGCAGCCGCCCGAGGTGCGACGGATGCAGCATCAACTGGCCCGGGAGGCCAATCTCATCTCCCATTCCTATGGCCGCGAACCCAATCGTCGGGTGCGGCTCTATCGAGAATAGGCGTAACTGTTCCGAAAATAGAATGATCGCTGGTTGCTGACGGTTGGCAAAGCCCACGTTGGGCGAGTCTGCAACGGCGTGATGCGTAATTCGTAATGCGTGAGGTCGTCCCGCATTACGGGATTGTCTCCTCGCGCCGCCTTAGCCGCGAGTCATTTTACACGTATCGGTGCGCCGTCGCTCATGGCGACTGCTCTGTAAATAGGACGCAGATGAACGCGGATGAAAGCGAATAATTCGTGAAAATGTTCCAAAAATAGGCTCTCTTACGTCATTTCGAGGGAGCGCAGCGACCGAGAAATCCCCTTGCAAGCGAGGAGATTCCTCCTCCCTGCGGTCGTCGGAATGACGTAACGAGGGATTTTTATCTGCATCGGTGAGCCGCCGTTCAAGGTGCGATGCACTTGCCACCAGTCTCAAGTGCGGCATTCTTATTCATAAGACGTGAAGTCATTCCTCACTCCCCCTGCATTCCCATGACGTTTATCACATTCGAAGGTATCGAAGGCAGTGGCAAGACGACTCAGATTCGGCTGTTGATGGACTGGCTGCGCCAGCGCACCGACCGGGTGCTGCTGACACGAGAGCCAGGTGGCACCAGCATTGGCGAGCAAATCCGGAGCGTTTTGCTTAATCCCGAGAACACGAACATGACGCCCGAGGCCGAGATTTTGCTTTTTTCCGCGGCCCGGGCCCAGATCGTGCGCGAGGTCATTCGCCCGCGGCTGGCGGATGGCTGGATCGTCATCTGCGATCGCTTTGCCGATAGCACTCTGGCCTATCAGGGCTATGGACGCGGCCTGTCCATCGACGATCTGCTGCGCATCACCGAATTCGCCACCGGCGGCCTCTGGCCCGATCTGACGGTGTATCTGGATCTGGATGTGGAGACGGGCTTGCGGCGCAAGGCGGCCACGCCCGAGGAATGGAATCGCATGGAGGCGCAGGCCGTGGCGTTTCACAAGCGAGTTCGGGCGGGCTATCGCAAGCTGGCGGCGGCGGATCCCCATCGCTGGCTGGTGGTGGACGCGGATGGGGCGGTGGAATCCATCGCCGAACAGATTCGGCAACGGGTCGCTCAGGTAATTGCGGGTGAATGGGGCGTTTTATATGATCGAACGCCTTGACAATCGCTTGTTTTTCAAGGTATAGTCAAACGGTATGGAAGCAACCATACTATTGTCCATTTTCTCGCTACTTCCTTAAGGAGGAGTAAGAATGAAGAAACTTAACAAGGTAGTGATTGTTGTCGTTTTGATTGCCGCTTTGGCGTTGTTGCTGGCGGCGTGTGGCGGTCAGTCGGCGCCCACACAAGCGCCGGCAGAGGCGAAACCCGCGGCCACCGAGGCTCCAGCCCAGCCCGCGGCCACCGAAGCGCCCAAGTCGGAAGAGCCCAAGCTCATCAAGGCGGCCTGGGTCTATGTTGGGCCTATCGGCGATGGCGGTTGGACCTATGCTCATGATCAGGGGCGGCTCTATGTAGAAAAGAATGTGCCCAACGTGGAGACCACCTACATCGAATCGGTGCCCGAAGGCGCTGACGCGGAGCGCGTGATCCGCGATCTGGCCCAAAAAGGCTATAACGTCATCTTCACTACGTCCTTTGGTTATATGGACGCCACCGCAACCGTGGCGGAGGAATTCCCCAACACCGTTTTTATCCATATTTCCGGCTATAAGAAGAACGACACCAATTTCGACAATCTCTTCGGCCGCATGTATCAGATGAAGTATCTGGCGGGCGTGGCCGCGGCCATGAAATCGGAGACCGGCAAGATCGGTTATGTGGCGCCTTTCCCCATCCCCGAGGTTATCCGCCATATCAACATGGTGACGAAAGGCGCCCGCTCGGTGAATCCCGATGCTGAGGTGCAGGTCGTGTGGATCAACACCTGGTTCGATCCTCCCACTGAGCGTCAGGCCGCCGAGACCCTGCTGAGCGCGGGCAACGACGTCATCGTCACCGGCGCTGACACGCCGGGTCCGGTGCAGGCCGCCAGCGAAGCTGGCAAGTGGGGCATGGCCTACGATAGCTCCAACGCCTGTGACAACGCTGGCGATGGCTGCATTGGCGTGCCTCACTGGAATTGGGGCCCCGCCTACGCCGAGATCATCGAAGAAGTGCGCGATGGCACCTTCAAGCCCAAGGGCCGCTGGCCGGGTGTGGAAAGCGGCATCGTGGACTTCAAGTTCGGCCCCGCGGCCACCGATGAGATCAAGGCCAAAGTGAACGAGCTCAAGCAGGCCATGATCGACGGCAAATTCAATCCCGCAGATGGCCCCATCAACGCCCAGAGCGGTTGTGTGGCTGTGAAGGACGGCGAGACCCTGACCGACGAGCAACTGCTCTCCATGAAGTGGTTCTTCCAGGGCGTCAAGGGCGAAATCCCCGAAGCCGAGCCTCCCTGCCAATAAACGCCAACTCTTGCCTCCACTAAAAAGTCATTTTATCACGCAGATACGGAGGACGCCGAGAGAATAGTGGTAGTTCACAGGGGAATTCTTCTCCAAACCCACGTTCTTCTTCCGCAGTTCGGCTGAAAGGCCGGACGACGCAGGTCACCCTTCAGCCCGCAAGGCTCAATAGCATGACTTTAGTCGACGCTTTGGGCTGGCGATGGGCGATGGCCGAATGAATTCAGTCTCTTGAGGACTTGCCTCCTCCCCCGTTCGTCTCGGAGCGGGGGAGGAGATTGCAAAGATCGGTTTGGGTGAGGAACTACATCAAATTTCACAAGATGCGGGGCGTAGGTTGACGGTGCGATTTCGATCGCACACTCAGGCCATGTCCAGATCGGTCGGCCGCACGGCTACATTCCCCAGCCGAGTCACGGCCACGCCTGCAGCCCGATTTCCATACATCACCGCAGTGCGGATATCGAGCCCCAGCGCGCGCATCAGCGTTACCACCGCGATAAACACATCCCCCGCGCCGGTCACATCGAACACTTGGGTGCGGTTGCTGGCGGGGAGATGAAAGACCTGGCCCGTCTCGTCGATGGCCGACACGCCCTCGGCTCCGCGGGTGATGATAACCGAACGGGCCGCCAGTTCTCCCTGGATGTCCCGCAGCGCCTTTTCGTACCCGCTGTCGTCAGTCAACTCGCGGCCAAGATAGCTCATGGCCTCCCGGGCGTTGCAGCGCAGCACATCGAAGCCGCGGAAGGCCGCCAGATTGCCCTGGGTGTCCACCGCGGTGAGCGCACCCCCCTCCGCGGCTGCCGCCCGCACGGCTTCCACCACCGCGGGCGTGACCACGCCCAATCGATAATCCGAGACCAACACCGCGTTCACGCCGGGCAATGCCGCGCGAATGCGATCGCACAGGCGCTGCTCCCGGTCGCCGCTCACGGGCGTGCGAGAGAGGCGATCCACCCGGGCCAGATGATGGGCGAAGACGTAAGCGCCCTCGGCCACCAGCCGGATCTTGTGGGTGGTGGGGCGGTCGGGATCGGTGATGACGCCCGCCAGATCGACGCCTCGGGCCTCCAGCAGCTCGCGCAGAATCCGGGCCGCATCGTCATCGCCCAACAGGCCCGCCAGCACCGCTTGCGCGCCCATGCTGCGGATGTTGACCGCGGGATTGGCTGCGCCGCCGGGCACATGCCGCACCCGAGTCTGCTCCAGCACCGGCACGGGCGCTTCCCGGCTCAGTCTGCTCACCCGCCCGATGAGATATTCATCCAGTACCAGATCGCCCGCGATGAGTATGCGCAGGCCAGCGAGACGGGCGGAGAGGGGAGGAGGGGAGGACATGGGGCAGTAGTCAGTGTTCAGTGAACAGTCGTCATGAGCGGCTGCACGCCGGTAGGAATGAAAATCGATTTTCATGTGTCATTCTGAGCGAAGCGAGGAATCTCATCTTCTGCAAATGGAGGATTCCCTTCGGCAGACTCAGAACATGCTTTTGGTCGCTACGCTCCTTCTAGATGACATAACAACGGCTATTTTCAGATGCGTAATGACCTCACGTATCACGCATCACGTTCGTTGCAGCCTCGCACGGGTTTTGCTTCGCGGCTTTTTTCAGGCAGCGTTAACGCTCTATTGATGGAACAGTCACCATAAGCGGCTGCTCACCACCTAACGAACGAAAATGGAACGCAGAAACCTCTGATGCACACAGATTTTCGCAGATTGTTTTGATTTTGTCTGTTTTTATCTGCATATATCAGCTTTTTCTGCGTCATCTGCGTTCTATTTACGGAACAGTTGTCAGATAGCCGGTTCGTCAATCATCCATCGATCTTATCACGCGCCAGGCGAAACGGGGTAAATCCAGTTGACGCTTCCAGCGCCAGGGTTGGGTGATCAACCGCCACAGCCATTCCAGGTTCAGCCGGATGAGCCATGCCGGAGCCCGTTTCTGCACGCCCGCCACGAAGTCGAACGCCCCGCCAACGCCCATGCTCACCGCCACATCCAGATCATCCTTGTGTCGGGCGATCCAGAGGTCTTGCCGAGGTGCGCCATAGGCCACCAGCAGGATGTCGGGACGGGCGTCCTTGATGCGGCGGACGATTTCGGGGTAATCCTCATCCCGCGGACTGCCCGGATACGTTCCTGCCACGCGCAGGCCCGGAAAACGCTCTTGTAAAATCCGGGCCGTCTTCTCGGCCACGCCCGGCTGCGCGCCCAGCAGAAACATGGTCCAGCCCTCCCGCGCGGCCCGCTCGGCCAGCAGATAAATGCCGTCGGAGCCGGTGACCCGCTCGGGCAGCGGGCGCCCCAGCCGCCTCGCTGCCCACAACAGGCCCACGCCGTCCGGCAACACCAGATCCGCGTTTTGCAGCACGGCCATGAACTCGGGCTGACGCTGGGCGGTCATCACGAATTCGGGGTTGGCGGTGCATATCTGGCGGGGATCGCCTTCGGCGATGAATCGGGCCACTGCGTCGAGAAATCCCTCGAAGGTGACGGGATGCACGGGCACGCCCAGGATGGTGACGGGGTGTGGAAGAAATCGATCCTTCATGGAGAAAAAAGACGATACGGGTTAATCTGAATGCTTTCTCTTTGCGTGAGATCAATTGGCGACACGGACAACAGCTCTCCGATACCGCTGAAAAATGTCTCGCGGCCAGGACTGCGCGGGAAGCCAATTCGTAATGCGTAATGCGTAACGCCTTTACGGATTACGCATCACGTATCACGCCGGTTGCAGACTCGCCCAACGTGGGCTTTACCAACCTTCAGCAACCAGCGATCATTCTATTTTCAAAGCAGTCCCACGGCGGGCAAGCCCGCGCCGATACCGATGAAAATGAGAACGCAGATTTTCGCAGATGCTTCGCAGAATTCCACTGATTACTGATAACTGATCACTGATTACTTTATTTTCATAGCAGACCCGCGCTACTCGCCCAGCAGATACGCCAGGATGAGCCGCGTCGCGCCGACGAGCGCGTCTATGTGCGTGCGCTCGTAGTTGTGCGAGGCGTCCACGCCCGGGCCAATGAGCGCCACCTGAACATCGCCGCCCGCCCGCCAAAACGCCTCGCCATCGGAGCCGTAGTAGGGGTAGATATCGACCTTGTAGGGGATGGCGTGCTCGTCGGCCAGGGCGCGCAGACGATTGCTTAGGCC
>JALXAF010000211.1 GCA_026992375.1 Anaerolineae bacterium | reverse complement strand
GACGGTGCACGATGACGTGCTGCACGCTGGGAACCTGCTTCAGGGCTTCATCCGCCACCTGTTTCATGTTGATTGTGCGTCCGCGGCGATACGCGCCATCGGAGACGAAGACCGCCTTGGCCTCGGCATTGGCCAGACGGGTGGCCACCGCCCCCGCGCCATAGCCCGAGAACAGGGGCAGGATCACCCCGCCGATTTTTGCGATGGCCAGCAGGGCGATGGCGATCTCGGGCGACATGGGCATGTAAAGGCCAATGGCGTCCCCCTTGCCCAGACCCAGGCTGCGCAGTGCGTTGGCCGTGCGGTTCACCTCATCGAAAAGCTGGCGATAGGTAAAGGTGCGCACGACGCCCTCTTCGCCCTCCCATCGCAAAGCAATTTTGTCTTCGATTTCCGTACCCATCCATTTATCCAGACAGTTGTGGACGATGTTCATTTGGCCGCCGATGGCCCAGCGGGCCCAGGGCTTGCCCCGCGATAAATCCACAATCTGCTCGTAGGGTCTATAAAACCTGATATCCAGATATTTGAGCATAGCGTCCCAGAACCAGCCCACATCCTCGATGGCGGCCTCGTGCAGGGCGTCCCAGTCTTCGAAACCATGGGCCTGCATGAAGCGCTGGACATGGCTGCCATTCACATAGTCGGGTGTGGGGAACCAGACGAACTCCCCGCCGAAATCAAAGTCAGACATCGTCGTCCTCCAGGGGATGGGATTGAAGCGGTTATTCGGATTTTGAAATATCGGAGTAGGAATGATTATAACGCGTTGGGCGCAGGTTTACAATCGTAATCCGACCACCTGGGGCTCACCCCAAACAGCCCAATTCCAGCGAGAGTTGCCCAGGGCGTCGGTGATGAGCTGTATAACCATGGTTTGTCCAGCCATCGAGGGCAGATCGATGGTGAAATCGTCCCAGGTGGCGTCAGCCTTGAGGTGCGTCCACAGCAGACGGCCATTGACTCGAATCCGGAAAGCCACCTGATTATCGTCGGATAGCAGCGCGCCATCACGCACGCCCGCCGCGAATTTCATCTTCAGCACATCCACATCCATGGGAGCGATCACTTGATACTCCAGCACCGCCTCTCCCTTCACCGGCGGGTGCTGCCAGATGGCGGGCCGAATGACGCCATCGCAACTGGCGGGAGCCACTTTAATCTCCATGCCCCCGGAATCCACAGTGGCGGCCTGCCGGGCCTGGGAAAAATGATCGATGAGATCGAACACCCACGCGACCTTGTCATCCCCCGCCTCCTCCCACTCCCCGGGCGAATGCCATTGCTCTTCCTGCCATTTGAGAAAGCTGATGTACTGCGAGAGCAAAATCAAGCTTTCGTCCGAAAGATCAGCAATGCGTCGGAACAGCGCATCGAGTTCATCCTGATGGTGGGACATGAATGAATTCCTGGAATGAATCAGGGAGGAAGCGGAAACCTGCTAATAGATGAATGTAATCATTCTATCCCAAAAAACGCATCTCACCAAACGATGCTGGGCTTTTCGCCAGGCCAAATTTGAAATGGAGGTGTCCAATTTCGGTTGGAAGGCTGGGCCACGCGGGGCGCCCTTCAGCCCGCAGGGTTCAATAGGCACTGGCCGAATGATGAACATTGACAAAATAATTCGGTGATAGCCCCCTCCATTGCTTCCTCCACCGCTCCGATACGGGCGGGGGAGATAAGGAAGATCGTTGGCGCTGTCCCGAAGGCGGGCCTGCGCCCGCCAGCTCGGTTCTCAACTCATTTTAGACGCACCCATTTGAGATTGCTGACTCCCTTGCGGCGGGATTGACGTTCGAGAAGATGCCTGTTATACTTGTGCGCATTATTTCTTACAATGTCCTTTCTGCCATCATTCAAGGAGCCACTGATGTTCGATTATCAATCGTTGTTCGATCTATCGGGGAGGCGTGCGCTTGTGGTGGGCGCTGGCAGCGGCATTGGTCAGGCTTCGGCCGAGGCTTTGGCCGCGCATGGCGCTCGCGTGTTCTGCGCCGATGTCAACCTTTTCGCGGCCCAGGAGACCGCTTCCGCCATCCAGGAAGCGGGTTTTCAGGCCCAGGCCCTGCACATGGATATCACCGATCCCCAAAGCATCGTTCGGGGACTGGACCAGACCGGGCCGGTGGATGTCCTCGTCTCGACACCCAGCATCAACGTGCGCAAGCCCCTGCTGGACTACACGTCTGAGGAGTTCGATCGGGTGGTGAATCTCAACCTGAAGGGCACATTCCAGGTGACGCAGGCCGTGGCCCGAGGCATGGCCGAACAGGGACGGGGCAGCATCATCGTCTTCTCCAGCATCCGTTCGCAAGTGGTTGAACCGGGCCAGGGCGTTTATGCCGCGACCAAGGCGGGCGCGTTGCAAATGGTGCGCACGCTGGCTTCGGAACTGGCCCCGCGCGGCGTGCGGGCCAATCTCATCGGTCCGGGCGTAGTGGAAACGCCTCTCACCGCCCAGATCAAGCAGCATCCAGCGTGGTATGAAGCATACGCCCGGCGCAACGCGTTGGGGCGTTGGGCCAAACCCCATGAGATCGCGGGCGCAGTGGTCTATCTCGCATCCGACGCCAGCTCCTATGTCACCGGAACCATCCTCTTCGTGGATGGCGGTTGGCTGGCCATCGACGGTCGTTTCGATCCCCCGCTGCCCAAGAGCTGACGCCGTGAGCGAACCCATCCTGCGCCTCGAAAACGTCCATTTTCAATATCAAAGAGAGGGTGAAGAAACGGTGCAGGCGCTGAAAGGCGTCGAGCTGACTGTGGAGCCAGGGGAGTACGTGGTCATTTTGGGACACAACGGATCAGGTAAATCAACCCTGGCCAAGCACCTAAACGCGTTGCTCGTTCCCACCGAAGGGGACGTGTGGGTGAATGGTTGGAACACCCGGGACCGAGACCGTCTGCAATCCATACGCTCTACGGTGGGCATGGTGTTTCAATCGCCTGATAACCAGATCGTGGCCACAGTGGTGGAAGAGGATGTGGCCTTTGGCCCCGAGAATCTGGGGCTGCCTCACGAGGAGATCGTGCGGCGGGTGGATTGGGCTCTGGATGTGGTGGGAATGAGCGAATTCCGCCATCGTCCGCCCCATCGTCTTTCGGGCGGCCAAAAACAACGGGTGGCTATTGCCGGAATGCTGGCCATGCGCCCTCAGGTGCTGGTGCTGGATGAATCCACCGCCATGTTGGACCCCATCGGCCGACAAGAGGTGCTGGAGCTGGCTCATCGTCTCAACCGGGAGGAGGGGGTGACTATCGTCGCCATCACTCACTTCATGGAGGAGGCCGTAGATGCGGATCGGATCGTGATCATGGCCGATGGCCGCATTCAGTTGGAGGGAAGCCCGCGCGAGGTTTTCATCCGGACCGAGGCCCTGCAAGCCCTGCACATGGAGCCGCCCCTCGTCACCCGCCTGGCCCTGACTCTGCGCCAGATCAACCCCCAATTTCCCGGCGATTTGCTCACCCTGGATGAACTGACAGCCGCGCTGAAAGCGCATTGGCGCGGGAATGCGCCTGTTTTGCTCGACGCCCGCAAGGTTGATTCGTCTCCGCAAGGGGCCATTATCCGCTATGAAGATGTAGGGCGTTATTACATGCGGGGCACCCCGCTGGAGGTGAAGGCCATCGAGCATGTAAACATGCACGTGTCGCGCGGGGAGATCCTCGGTGTCATCGGTCACACCGGCAGCGGCAAATCAACCATCATCCAACACGCCAACGCGTTGATTCGTCCTCACGAGGGCCGGGTGCTTGTCTTCGACAAGGACACTCGGGACGAAAAGACCGATGCCCGCGCTCTGCGCCGCCGGGTGGGATTGGTGTTCCAGCAGCCAGAACGCCAGCTTTTCGAGCGGTTCGTAGGAGATGATGTGGCCTTTGGCCCGCGCAACCTGGGTCTCTCGCGCGAAGAGGTGCGGGAACGGGTGCGACGAGCTATGGCTGTGGTGGGACTGGGCTTTGATGAATTCAAGGATCGCATGACTTTCAGCCTCAGCGGCGGAGAGATGCGTCGCGTGGCCCTGGCCGGCATCCTCGCTCTGGAGCCGGAGGTGCTGGTGTTGGACGAACCCACCGCGGGGCTGGATCCCGAAGGTCGGGCCCAGCTGATCGAGCGCCTGTTGTCCTGGCGAGAACAGGGCGAAACCCTGGTCATGGTCTCTCACAACATGGACAATCTGGCCGAACTGGCGGATCGGCTGTATGTCATCGCCCGCGGCACTGTGTTGGCCGAGGGTGCGCCGGAGGAGATATTTGCCCAGGTGGCGCGCCTGCAAGAGGAAGGCTTGAATGCGCCCGTGGTCACCCAGGTGATGCAATCTCTTGCCAGCGAGGGGTTGCTGCCGCCCGAAGCTACGCATATCCACCGTTTCGATGAAGCGGTTCACCTGCTGGGAGGGATGATCTGATGGAAGATTTTGAATTGTTGCGTAATGTCACCATTGGGCAATATATTCCCACCGGCTCGATCATCCACCGGCTGGATCCGCGGGCGAAGATATTGGCCGCGTCTTTTCTCATCCTTGCCATTTCCTTCACCCCCTCCATCCTGGCCAATTTTCTGATGATGGCGGTCATTTTAGTCATTGCCTGGCTGGCCCGCATCGAATTTCGCTATCTGCTGCGAGGCTTTTTGCTGGGACTGCCCATCCTCATCTTCATTTTCGTCACTCAATTTTTGTTTATGGGGCGAGTCGAACCCGCTGGCCATGTCTTTTTCCAGTTGGGCTGGTTCCGCATCACCCAACGCAGCCTCTACATCATCATCCTCAGCGGCCTGCGTCTTATCTCCTTTGTCTTCCTCACCAGTCTCATCACCATGACCGCCACCACCACCGAACTCACCCACGGCGTCGAGCACCTGCTGCGGCCCTTCCGTCGCGTGGGCGTGCCTTCTCACGAGCTGGCGCTCATCATTATGGTGGCGCTGCGATTCGTGCCCACTCTGGCCGAAGAGATGGAGGACATTATGAAGGCCCAGGCCAGCCGTGGAGCGGATATCGGCGGTCGTCGCATGTGGCGGCCCGATAGAGCCGCCAAGGCTTATCTACCTTTGATTGTGCCTCTCTTTTTGAACGCCTTTCGTCGGGCCGAGGAGCTGATCTACGCAATGGAGGCTCGCGGCTATGTTGGCGGCGGCGGTCGCACCCACTTCATTCAGCTCAAGAGTCGCGGCCTCGACTACGTGGTGGTCCTGGCTGCATTCCTTGTCATGCTGCTTATGTGGTTCATTCCCTGGCCATCGATATTCGGGATATTTTTCTGAAGCGACTGTTCCGAAAATAGATCTCACGCAAAGACGCCAAGGCGCGAAGGGAAAATGAAGCAAAGAATTCTTGGCGACTTTTGCGGCTTTGCGTGAAATTTTCGTCCATATCGGCGAACTGTCGCTCGTGTCGCCTGCCAAGATGGTTGATTCCAATCGCCCTTTTTGCCGCGAAGATACGAAGAAGATAAAGGCGCGAAGTATTTTTCTTTATTTTTCCCTTCCCTCCTTCGAAAAACTTCGAGACTTCGTGGCTTTTTGAGGCTTAAAGTCGAGTACGTTAGCAGTTATTAAGAAGTTCATAACAGGCCCTAAACACTCACACGGATTCCTCATTATGATTACGGCAATCGAACAATCTGTTCTTTCCCACATCGACGACGACGAACTCATCCGCTGGGTGCAAGAGCTGACTCGTATTCCCAGCGTGTGGCGACCCGAACAGGGTGAAGGCGAGGAGGCCGCGGCCCGCTGGGTGGAGGCCCGCTGTCAGGAAATGGGGCTGGAGACTCATTTTCAGGAGGTGATGCCGGGACGGCCCAACGTCATCGCCATTTACGGTCAAAATCAGGGCCCCACCCTCATGTTCGAGGGCCACACCGATGTGGTCACCGAGGGCGATCCCGACTTGTGGACGTATCCGCCTTTCGCCGCCGAAATCCACGATGGCCGCATCTATGGCCGCGGGGCCAACGACATGAAGGCGGGCCTGGTGGCGGCCATGATCGCCACGAAAGCCATCGTTCAGAGCGGGGTGAAGCTGAAGGGAAACATCCTCATCGGCGCTCTTTGCGATGAAGAAAGCGGGATGATCGGCGTCAAGGATTTCGTGGCCCAGGGCTGGGCCGATCAGGTGGATGCAGCCATTATCTGCGAGCCCGAGGAGAATCATCTTTGCATCGCTCAAAAGGGCGTCATGTGGATTCACGCTTTCGTCTACGGGGTGATGGCGCATGGCGCCATGCCTCTCACGGGCAAGAATAGCGCGTATCCCATGGCCCGTTTCCTCACGCAGGTCGAGGCGCTGGAGGCCGAGGAGATCGCTCGGCATGGAACGTATCCTCATCTGGGACAACCCAGCATCACCCCCACCATTCTGCTTTCGCCCCCGCGGGGGCAGGGCGAGCCTCAGAACAATGTCATGCCTCGCGCGACCGAGGTGGTTCTCGACTTTCGTCTTATTCCGGGCCAGGACCCCGACGCCCTGGCCGCCCGCATCGAGGCCCTGTTGCAAGAGGCGACCGCGGGGGACGAGCGTTTGAGTTATGAGATGCGCGTG
>JALXAF010000210.1 GCA_026992375.1 Anaerolineae bacterium | reverse complement strand
GGGCCGGGGTGGGGGCCAAGTCCAGCGGCCAAGGCTGCAAAACTGACGAACGCTGTCTTGAACGTTGGCTCAGCTGGCCTACCTTAGTAGTTACGATGTGGCTCAACCAACCAGGGTCTTGAACCGCTCTTCCGATTCGGCCTGCACTCTATCGTGGATGCTCTGGCCATGGCTGTCCATGGTCACGACCACCGGGAAATCCTCCACCCGGATCACCCACATGGCTTCGGGCACGCCGAAATCCAGCTTGTAAACATCCACCACCTCTTTCACCGATTGAGCGATGAGGGTGGCGGCGCCGCCGATGGCGTGGAAATACACCGCGGGCTGCTCCTGGCAGGCTTTCAGCGTCTTGCCGGCCATGCCGCCCTTGCCGATGACGCCCTTGAGGTTGAAATGCTTGATGACCTCGGCCTCATAGACCTCCTCGCGGATGCTGGTGGTGGGCCCGGCTGCCACAAAGCTCCAGGAGCCGTCATCATTCTTTCGCACCACAGGCCCGCAATGATAGATGACGCCGCCGTTCAACAGCTCCTTCAGCTTTTCGTGCAGCGCGATATCCTCGGGATCGGTGGGCTCGTTGCGGATGAAGTGCTCGATCATGTACTTGTGCGCGGCGTCGCGGCCGGTGACGATGACGCCGTTCAGATAAACGGTGTCACCCACATGCAACGCCCGGATTTCTTCATCGGGGATGGGGACTGTCAATCTAAGCATGGCTCACCTCCACGACTTTGCCATCCTGAAGTTTTGCTGTGAGAGAAGCGCGGCGATTGGCCCAGCACATATAGGCGATGGTGACAAAGTAGCACGCGGGCAGACGATGCGCCACGCCCACCTTTACATCCAGCACCGTGGTCTTGCCGCCAAAGCCCATAGGCCCGATGCCCAGCTCGTTGGCCTCCTTGTAGATGCGCTTTTCCAGCGCGTCCAGCTCGGGATCGGGATTGGGCTCGCCGATCTTGCGCAGGAGCTGCTTCTTGGCCACAATGTAGCCAGTGCCGCGATCGCCGCCAATGGCCACGCCCAGCACGCCGGGCGCGCAGCCCTTGCCCTGGGCCTTCAGCACCGCATCCAGCACCACGCGACGCACGCCTTCCAGATCGCGCCCCGCGCCCAAACGGGCGTCGGGCAGCTTGTATTGGGTGGAGACGTTCTCGCTGCCGCCGCCCTTTAGCTGCAAGGTGATGTAGATGCGCTCCTCATCCCATTCATGAAAATGGATTGTGGGGAACTCAACGCCCAGATTGTTGCCGCTATTCTTGCCGGTCAGGCTATCCACTGCATTGGGGCGCAGGTAGGATTTGGCCGTCGCCTGGGCCACGGCCTCCTTGATCTGCTCCTCCAGCATACGCGTCGAAACGCCGAAAGGATAATGCACTTCGAAGATAGGCGTGCCCGTATCCTGGCAGATAGGCGTGCCCATTTCTCGGGCCATGGCCACATTCTTGAGGATGGCCTCCAACGCCTGCTCTGCAGCCGAGCCGGGCTCTTCCTGCGCCTTACCCTTTTCCAGCGCCTCCACCATATCCTGCGGCAGATCAGTGGCCGCCTTCCGCACCAACTCCAGCAGCGGTGCGACCAGATCTAACTTGAGGGGTTCGCTCATGTGATCCTCCAGAGATTTGAGATCAGTAAATTTAGGCGAAGTGTCAATGTTTGAAAGGACGGGCGTCATTGCCCGATATTATTCAATTACCTTACCACCAAATCTTGAAAAATGACGAATTACTGTCACTCAAATGCGCCCCATTGAC
This sequence comes from Anaerolineae bacterium, assembly GCA_026992375.1. GTDB lineage: Bacteria > Chloroflexota > Anaerolineae > J102 > J102 > M2005. Next base: position 108 of record JALXAF010000210.1, on the reverse strand, counting down.
ATCATTTTTCGCCACAAGCCCCCTTCGAGCCTGACTTCGGGGCAAAAAGCCCACAAGCATTCTTGACAATATGCCGATGAATTACTATTATCTTTTCAATGCCCAAAT
>JALXAF010000209.1 GCA_026992375.1 Anaerolineae bacterium | reverse complement strand
TCCGAGGCCATCATAAAACCATAGCTTTCGAGTGCGATGGGGACGTTATCGCCGAAAAGCCGCACCTGATCATAAAGTCCGATGAAATTCCCCGCCTGCCCGGCCTCGGTCAGATCGAAATCGGAGGTGATGTTGTTGACGGAGACGCCCACATCCTTGCTGTTGGCGTATTGGGCGATGTCGCGGCGCTCCCATGTGTAGACGTAGAAGGGGGCGTTTTGCGTCAGCAAGGGAATTTGAGGTTTGGCGGCTCCGGCTGCGAAGGCGTCATGGTGATAATCGATGAGGTCTTTGACGAAGCCAACCCAGTCATCCACTGAAATGACCCGGAGAAGGGATGCATTATCGGGACGATTATTGACGGGGATGTTCTCGCCATCCTTGCCCGCGCCAATGGCCACCCACGCCACGCGATCGCGATGGGGGCTGTTGAGAAGATGGTCGGCCAGGGCTTCGATGAATGTTCGATATTGCTGCTTGTAATAAGGATCAGTGTATTTGGGCAGCAGCCACGGGTCTTTGACGCCGTCGCCGTTGCAGTCGCGCGTGTCGGGGTCATCTGCGATGACGACGGGATCGTCGCCCGTGTCGGCGTCGCCGTCAGAACTTTCATCCACGCCGTTTGGGCCCCAGCGCACGAAATAGGGCGTTTGGGCGTAGCCCTGGTTGAACTCCCCTGTGCAGGGATAGTATTGGGCAGTGCGTCCGTTGTAGGTGGTGATGGCGATGCCCACCGATTGATAACCTGCGTTGATGGCCGCCGTGATGTAGCTATCGATTTTATCGAACCGGTAGATGGGGTCGCCGTGCGCATCGATGCCCGGATTCAGGCTTTCCCAACTCCAGAACTGGAAGGTCCCGACGGCGTTGTAATCGGCCGCGGGCAGCATGTTCCATTGTCCGTTGGCGATGTAAAAGCCGGTGGGGACAGATGCTGGCGCCAGAGCGACGGACGCAGGCGGTGGGGGCGCAGAAAAGGCGCGATCCGCCAGAGGCGTGATCAATCCCGCCGTGAGGAAAAGCAATATCAGCGATAAAATCAGGAAGCTTTTTGTCATAGATGGATCAGCATTGAAATTTTGAGATGTAGCGATAGGCTTCGCCAAACTCGTTGGCTGCGCAGATCGCAAGGATAACAGCGTTGTGATATGATTTGCAGAGCGGCGCCCAAAATGGCTGGTGAAAGTTGGACGGGGGCTCGCCGAAACAGTCTCCCCTGGTGTTCGTTCGGCCACCTCTGCTCCGGGGTGAGCCCCCGCCTACTAAGAATAGTGTAACATCCAGTGATGAAATGGAGATGAACAAGTCGTTTTTTCTTAGTGAAAGTTTTGTAATATCGAAAAACCGATAACTGCCAAGATAGTGCGCCCCTATCGCCCCCTTTTGCCACGAAAACACGACGGGAATGAAGACAAGAAGGCATTCAGAAAAGGATATTATTCGTGTTTCCTCCTACCCGTGTTGCGTAGACAAGGCCACGTTAGCAGTTACTCAACCAATCCTATTCCAATCCATAGACGCCCCACCGTCGGGTGACGCGTTCCTTGATCTCGTCGCTCATGCGCACCAGCTTGGGCCAATCGCGGGTGTAGCCCTCTGCGGGCAGCTTGCGGGTGGCGTCGATGCCGATCTTGCCGCCGAACGCGAAGTGGTAGCTGGCGTGATCCAGCGCATCCACAGGCCCGTCCTGGATGATCACATCCCGGCTCCAGTCCACGTTCCCGAACATGTGGAACAGGGCCTCCTGCTCGTTCTGCACGTCCACGTCCTCATCGAAGATGACGATGGTCTTGGTCAATGACATCAGTCCCATGCCCCACAGGCCGTTGATGACCTTGCGGGCGTGGCCCGGATAGCGTTTTTTGAT
>JALXAF010000208.1 GCA_026992375.1 Anaerolineae bacterium | reverse complement strand
GAGATGTTCATGCGCTCCCTGCTGCGTCGTCCCGCCCGGCAGGAGCTGCCTTTGCCGTCCCCCGAAGTGCTCGAACAGGCGACCCTGTCCATTGAGGAAGTCATCCGCCGTCGCAATCTGGAGAAGAGAAATGAGTAAACCCGACTACTCATTGCGCGGCCACTACGCGGGTTTCGTCAGCCGTCTCATCGCCTACCTCATCGATCGCGGCATCGTCATCGGTATTGTCGCCGTTTTTACAGCTGTTGCGAGTTATCTTTTGCAACTGGTGGGGCTCGATGTTGCAACTTGCGCCATGAATCTCACCCTTCCCGGGATCGCTTGTGGAGCCAGCAGGCTATTTCTCGCCGCCTTTGTCCTCTCATTCGCCGCAATTTACACCATCACCTTTTGGACCCTGGCCGGACAGACGCCGGGCAAATATCTGCTGGGGCTGCGGGTGTTTTGCATGGATGGCGAACCGCTGACCCTGGCCCGCAGCGCCCGCCGCTATGTGGGCTATCTCCTCTCCTTTCTCGCTTTTGGCCTGGGGTTCATCTGGATCACCATCGATGATGAACGCCAGGGCTTTCACGACATTTTCGCCAAAACCTGCGTGGTTTATTCTTGGGACGCTTTCCAAAATCAACGTCTCGTCAATCGTCTCAGTCTGAAGATCAACAAGAGTAGGTTTATGCAGAATCCGGAGGCGTTTTACAGTCAGGGCATGACGGAAGCGGACGCGAATTACTTCTCGGGCGATTCTGAGGTCCCGCGCATGAAAGATCGCGAGGATGCGAAACCAGCTGATGAGGGCGAGAGCGGGTACACGTCCCCCAATTAGATCTCTTCACATTCTACGAAATCAGCAGGCGTTCTCGATGGCTCGTCACCGCTATTACCACTCCCCCAGATTGCCGATGTCTTTCAGATGTGAGACGTCGGAGAAGAATTCCAGGCGGGGCGCAGGATCGAACACCAGTTTGCTCAGCGAGGCGTTGAGCATCTGGTATTGTCGCCAGGTGGAGCCGCTTTGATCCAGCAGCATGGAGAGCGCCGTGGCCAGCGCGCCACCATGCCCCACCACCGCGGTCGTCTCGCCAGCGTGCTTGTGGGTGATGGCCTGGAAGCTGTTGAGCAGGCGCATGGCGAACTGCCGGGGCGATTCGCCGCCGGGCGGGGTGAAGTCGGGGTCCTCGGCCATGCGATCCCACAAACGTTTTTCGATCTTCAATTGCTCGTAAGTCAGGCCCTCCCACTCGCCCAAATGATACTCGGCCAGGCCCGGCTCGAGGATGACCGGAACGTCACCCAACGCACGGGCCACCATCTCGGCGGTTTTGCGAGCGCGTTGCAGCGGGCTGCTGTAGATGACGGCGATGGGAAGCCCCTCGCGGGCGATGCGGCGGGCCAGCGCCTGTGCCTGGGCCCGCCCCCTTTCGTTCAGCGGGCTGTCGGTGGAGCCTTGCCAGACGCCCGCGACGTTGGCATCGGTTTCGCCGTGGCGGATGAGATAGAGTGTTGTGGTCATAGAAGAACTGATGGAGTGTGTCGAGAAAGGAAGACAATCCTATCACACCCCCTGTGGTTTGAGAAGTGAAAGAAGGTCGTCCAAAACGAGCTGCACCCCAGGTCGCCGGGCGCGAGCGGCGATATTTTGCCGCATTCATCGGTGGCGGCTACGCTCAAACGCCGGATTTATGCTATACTTGCTCAGCATTTCATGTCTCCGCGAGCGCGTCTACTCCTCATCGTCATTGGGTTGATCGTCCTGGCCTCGGTCATCAACCTGATGCGCACGCGCCGCCTGAAAGAGGAGTATGCTTTGCTGTGGCTGCTGGCTGCGCTGACCCTGGTGGCGACGCCCATCCTCATCAATCCCCTGGATA
>JALXAF010000207.1 GCA_026992375.1 Anaerolineae bacterium | reverse complement strand
CGCTCCAATCATATTGGCCGTTGCCGGGATTGAGAGGAGCCCAATGCCAGAAGTTGTAGGCCCCCACCGCGGCGTAATTGTCGGGATTTGGGACTGGGTTCCATGTTCCGCTGGCGATGTAAAAGCCTGTTCCGGGCTGCTCGGTGAACGCATAATTAGGATCTGTCGCTCTTTCGGGGGCGGGCGTGGGAGAATCCGCCTGTACGATAGTGCGCTGGGGCGAAGCAATCATGAGCGACGTCAGCAACAGAGTGAGCGCGAGGAAAAGAGTAATCCAGCGAGATGTATTCATGGTCGTTTCTGTGTCGAAAAGCTGGGATGATGCGCGTTGACATAACTTGCTACGCGCGAGGGCGAGGAGCGTAAGCAAGATGGCGCTTTGTAATCAAGACGCCGCGGGGGCAGGATCCCGTATGGCGGGCGGTCATCCGGCGGCTGAGAGATGTGTTTTTGATGGCTGGTCGCGTATTCTGATTTTACTCCAAAAGGAAGTATAATAACATGTTCATGTCACCAGTGAATTCAACTGACGAACTTATGCGCACAGATCATATTCGCAATTTTTCGATTATTGCCCACATCGACCACGGCAAATCCACCCTGGCCGACCGTCTCATCCAGCTCACCGGCACGCTGACCGAGCGCGAGCTGCAAGATCAGGTGCTGGATAGCATGGATCTGGAACGGGAGAAGGGTGTCACCATCAAGGCCTCCGCGGTGCGGATGATTTATGACGCATCCGATGGCGAGACCTATGAGCTGAATCTCATCGACACGCCCGGGCATGTCGATTTCAGCTACGAGGTGTCCCGGGCGCTGAAGGCCTGCGAGGGCGCGGTGCTGGTGGTGGACGCCAGCCAGGGCGTCGAGGCCCAGACATTGGCCAATCTCTACCAGGCCATGGAGCTGGACCTGGAGATTATCCCGGTCATCAACAAGATCGATCTCATCTCCGCCCGCACCGACGAGGTGGCCCAGGAGATCGAAGACCTGCTGGGCGTGGACGCGCTGGATATCCCCCGGGTTTCGGCCAAGGAGGGCACCAATGTGGAGCAGGTGCTGGAGGCCATCGTGGCGCAGATCCCGCCGCCCCAGGGCGACCCGGACGCACCCCTGCAAGCCCTCATCTTCGATAGCCACTACGATCCCTACAAGGGCGTCATCGCCTATGTGCGGGTGTTCAACGGGCGTTTTCGCAAGACCGACCTGCTGCGGCTCATGTCCACCGAGGCGGACGTCAATCCCATCGAGATCGGCGTCTTTTCGCCGCGCATGGTGCCTGTGGATGAGCTGGCGGCCGGGGATGTGGGTTACGTGGCCACGGGCCTGAAGACGGTGCAGGAATGCCGGGTGGGCGACACCTTCACCCTGGCCAAAAACCCTGCGCCCGAACCTCTTCCTGGCTTCCAACCCATGAAGCCCATGGTCTTCGCGGGCATCTATCCCGCGGACGCCGACGATTACAACCTGCTGCGAGATGCGCTGGAGAAGCTGCAACTCAACGACGCCTCCCTCATCTTCGAGCCCGAGACATCCCAGGCGCTGGGGTTCGGCTTTCGCTGCGGCTTTTTGGGCCTCTTCCACATGGAGATCATCCAGGAGCGGCTGGAGCGGGAATACGATCTCGATCTGGTCTTTACCGCACCTTCGGTGGAGTATCAAGTCACCCTCACCGATGGCAGCGAGATCGTCATCGACAGCCCGGCCGAGCTGCCCGAACCCAACTTCATTGCCGAAATCCGCGAGCCCTGGGTGCAGATCGACATCATCACCCCCACCGAATACATCGGCACGGTCATGGATTTGGTCATTAACCGCCGGGGCGAGTTCAAGGCCCAGGATTACCTCGACGCCCGCCGCGTCCAGCTCAGCTACTATATCCCCCTCACTGAGATACTGGTGGATTTCTACAATGAGCTCAAGGCCCGCACCCGCGGCTACGCCTCACTGGATTACCACTTCCACGAATACCGTCCGGCCAAGATGGTGAAGCTGGATTTGCTGGTCGCGGGCCAGCCCGTGGACGCGCTTTCCGTCATCGTGCACGAGGATCAGGTCTACACCAAGGGCCAGAAGCTGGTCTCGAAGATGAAGAAGGTCATCCCCCGCCAGCAATTCGATGTGGCCATTCAGGCCGCGGTGGGCAGCCGCATCATCAGCCGGGCCAATGTGAAGGCCCTGCGCAAGAACGTGCTGGCCAAATGCTACGGCGGCGACGTCAGCCGCAAGCGCAAGCTACTGGAAAAACAGAAGAAAGGCAAGAAGCGCATGAAGATGATCGGCTCTGTGCAGGTGCCGCAAGAGGCCTTCATGGCTGTGTTGCAACTGGATGACGACAAATAGTGATCGCATTAGAACGATAATTGGCTGTATTCGATGGCTGAACACTGCGCTCCCCGAATATGGCAAATCTTTCGCTGTGGAACAGTCCAACGGCGAGGGGCCAGCGCCGATACCAATAATAAACAGACACCATAGTCGGCTGTCCGCCGAAGCCGATGAAAAATCCCTTGTTCCGTCTTCCGACAATCGCAGGGGGAGGAATCTCCTCCATGTGCGACGCACTTAACACGGGCGTTGACCTGACATAGCACCGGATCAACGCCCGACCTGATGCGACGCGGTCACGGCTCGTGGCAAGTGCGTCGCACTTTTCGTCGCTGCGCTCCCTCGAAATGACGTAGGCGAGCTTGTTTTCAAATCAATCTCTGCGTTCATCCGCGCTCGTCCGCGTCCTATCTTTAGAACAGCGTATGACCTCCTACATCGAACCTTTGTCCGCTGAACCCCCGCCGCCGGAAGAAAGCGGCCCGACCTACGCTCTTTCGGATAACGCGCGTCACGGGGTCGAGTGGCTGCTGGCCAACGGCGGACGTCTGCTGGCGGCGTTGCTTACGCTTTTCGTTATTGCGTACGTGGCTTTTGTGGGATTGGAGATGGCCAAGGGCGTTGATTTTGGCCAGGCTTTGGCTACGGGCCTGATGGATATGGGCGAGTGGCTACAGGCTGCGTTGCACGGCGATCTGGGCATGAGCACTTCGGCGTCCAAGGGCCTGCGCCCTGTGCCGGTAAGCAATGTGCTGCCGGGCATTCTGCTGCGCAGTTTTGCTCTGATGGCCGCTGCTCTGCTGCTGACGGTGCTCGTGGGCATTCCCCTGGGCGTCTTCTCAGCCCGCAAGCGGGATTCCAATCTCTCGCTGCTCACTTTCATCCTCTCTCTGCTGGGCGCATCGCTGCCCACCTTTTTCATCGCCATGCTTTTGCAGATGGCGATTCTGGCGTACATGCGCTGGACGAACCAACCAGCGCCGCTGCCGGTGGGCGGTTTCGGCTGGGATGTGCACATGATTTTGCCAGCGATGGTGCTGGCCGCGCGTCCTATCGCCCAGGTGGCCCGGGTCACCCATCTCTCGCTGGTGGAGACGCTGGATGAGGATTATGTGCGCACCGCTCGCTCCAAGGGTCTGAGCGAATGGCGTATCTGGACCCGACACATCTCCCGCAACGCGGCCATTCCTATTCTGACCATGCTGGCCACTTCGCTGCGTTTCACCCTCTCTTCGCTGGCCATCGTCGAACTGTTTTTCGGCTGGCCCGGCATCGGCTTCAACTTGCTGCGGGCCATCGGCTCCGGCGATTCGAATCTGACCGTGGCCCTGTTGCTCAGCCTGGGCATCCTTTTCATCCTCATCAACTGGAGCGTGGAATGGGCGTATGGACGGCTGGATCCGCGAGTGAAGAGCATGGTCAGCGCCCATCGCCGCGAGGGTAGCGACTGGCGCGAGAGCCTGGCCGCTTTGTTCTACATGGTGCAGGATGCGCTTTTGGGGCTGCCCGGGCTTTCCCGGTTTCATCCACAAGAAAAAGAGCGGGATGACGCGTTTCGAGCGGCCATACAAAAACAACTGGATTCAGGACGCCCCACCATCGAAGTGGATGACAGCGAACGCCGCCGCGAACGCCGTCGGGCCTGGCGACGGGGCACGCTAGGCAATCTCCCACTGATGTTGGGCGGGATTATCGTGCTGGCGCTGCTTTTCATCATCATTGCCGGGCCGCGTCTCTGGCCGCACAATCCCTACAACACCACGGGCCTGGTCATCGAGGGCGGTGAGTTCAAAGCGCCTCCCTTCCCGCCCGACGCTGAATATCCCTGGGGCACTGACGCGTTGGGCCGGGACATCATGAGTCTCATCTTCGCCGGCGCGCCGCTCACCGTAGGCATCGCGCTGGCGGTCATGCTCATCCGCATCGTCATCGGCTTTGTGCTGGGCGCTGTGGCTGGCTGGTCGGAAGGCGGGCGCATGGATCGCCTGATCATGGGGCTTGCCGAGATGCTTTCGGCCTTTCCCACCCTCATCCTGGCCATGCTCCTGATCCTGGCCCTGGGCATCCGCAACGGCCCGTGGGTTTTCGTGGTGGCTTTGGGCCTGGTGGGCTGGGGCGAGATCATGCAGTTCATGCGCTCCAAGGTGATCAGCATTCGCCCCTCGGCTTACATCGAAAGCGCTATCGCCACCGGTTTGCGCACGCCCGAGCTGATCATGCGGCACGTGTTGCCCAACCTGGCCGTGGCGCTCATCGCCCTGGCTGCGCTGGAGATCGGTGCGGCGCTGATGTTGTTGGGCGAGCTGGGGTTTATCGGCATTTTCATCGGCGGCGGCGCTTTCGCCGAGCTGGACATCGGCGCGGCCGCGTATCATTACTCGGATGTGCCCGAATGGGGCGCGCTGCTGGCCAATGTGCGCACTTACGCCCGGGCTTATCCCTGGATGGCGATTTACCCGGCCTCCGCCTTCGCCATCACGATTTTGGGTTTCAATCTGCTGGGCGAGGGATTGAGTCGCCTGATCCACACCGTGGGCGCGGCCTTCGGCCACATCTTCAATCGCCGCACGGTGCTGGCACTCGTCGCCATATTCCTGTTCCTGAGCTGGCTGGGCTCTCGCACCGGCTCCGCCGCGCTCTATGCGGATCAATCCATGGGGTTCGATGGGCAGGCTGCGTTCGAGCATGTGGCTGCGCTGGCCGGGCCCGAGACTCAGGGGCGGCGTTTCGATGCGCCCGACGGCCAGGCCGCGGCCGATTACATCGCCGGGCAGTTCCGGGCCTTCGGTTTGCAGCCTGCGGGAGAGAAGCAGACTTACTTCCAGACTCGCACCCGAGATTTCGCCACGCTGGCCAAAATCCCCACCCTGGCCTTTTCGGGGCCGGGCCTGGACGAGGGCGAGCTGACTTATGGCGAGGATTTTGCGGTCTTCTATCGGCCCGTGCTCAACCAGGGACAGGTGCAGGCTCCCATCAAAGTGGTGAGTTTTGGCGAACTCAGCGCCCGCACCTCGTCCAGCTTCGGCCCCGCCCGTTATCGGGCCTTGCGGGGGCAGGATTTGGGCGATTATGCGCTGCTGCTGGCGAATCCCGCGGATCTGGCGTATGTGCAGAACGAGCCGCATCAGGCGCTGCTCATCGTGGCTCCGCCCCAGGTGGATTTGCGGCGGTACACCCTCTTCTCCGCCCGCGATCCATCCACCACCATGTTCGGCACGGGCCGCCGCGTGGGCGGAGTGACCCCAACGCTCTGGATTTCGGAGGAGACGGCCAATCGCCTGCTGGCTCCGAAAGGGGTGACCGTGGCCGATTTGCAGCGATATGAGAATCGCATGGAGCCCGAAAGCGTGGCCATGTTCTCGTTGGACGCAAAGGCGGACATCGATGTGGAGATGGAAATCCACGAACGCGCGCCAGCCCGCCACGTCATCGGTCATCTGCCTGGCCTTGATTCCACTCTGAACAGCCAGTTGGTGATGGTGTTGGCCCAATACGACGGGCTGGGCGCGGGCCCGGATGGCGTCGTTTATCCCGGAGCCAACGACAACGCCTCCTCCATTGGCCTGATGCTGGAGATGTTGCGCATCTGGCAGGCCGTGGATTATCAGCCCAATCGCACCTTCCTCTTCGTGGCCTACGCGGGCGAGGGATACGAGACCGGCCACAGCCCGGAGGAGCCTTTTGATCCCCGCACCTTCCTCAAGGCCAAAGCGGGCTTCCTCGACGCTTTCGACATCGATTCCATCGTGTTCTTGCGGGGCGTGGGCGCGGGCGACGCCCAGGTGATGGAGCTGGATTCTGGCGGCAACCTGCGACTGGCCAACGTCTTCCACGACGCCGCGGGGCGCGCCCACCTGAAGGCCCGCAGCGCCCGGGAGAAGGTGGATCTGAGCGTGCTGTACGCCAATCGCCAGCGCACCTTCTTCACCCCCGGCGGCGAGATCGCTCCCACCGTTCGCATCAGCTATCGAGGCTGGGATCGCTTCAGCGGCCTGCCGGAAGACAGCATCGACAAGATCGAGCCCGATTGGCTGGCGAAGATGGGGCGCTCCATCTCGACTGCGCTCATGGTGCTGGGCCAGGAGGAGCAATACTGACGGCGTCGCACCGGGCATCCTGCACACCCAAAGGAAAAACCCCGCCGAGATGGTTCTCGCGGGGTTTCTTGATGGTGGGCGGTACAAGACTTGAACTTGTGACCTCCACGATGTCAACGTGGCGCTCTAGCCAACTGAGCTAACCGCCCATGC
>JALXAF010000206.1 GCA_026992375.1 Anaerolineae bacterium | reverse complement strand
ACGTCGATTGGACGCCCTACGCCGGCCTGACCCTCACCGGCTGGCCCGAAACCACCATCAGCCGGGGCGAGGTCATCGTGCGGGAGGGCGAATTCCTGGCCGTACCCGGCCGCGGGCGCTTCATTCCCCGCGTCTGACAGCCCCCGTCATTCCACCGGAATATTTTCGATTCGCGCGCATTTGCCCATGCGGAGATTTTCTCTGGCTGAAGCGATTCGTTCCAGGAATCTCGGATGATTTTCCAGGCTGTAGTCCCACAGTCATTCTTCCGTCTCAAAACCGATCAAGGCGCGCCCAGGTTCCCCGTGTCGTATGATCACGACGCTGACTTTTTATAAGGGTGCGTCCAAAATGAGCTGGAAAGTTAAGATAATCGGCATGGTTCAAAAGAAACGTTTTGGTGCTTGACAAATTGGCTGTGGGATACAGGATACTAGATGTTGGATATTGTGGATGTTGCCCCCGTTCCGGGATGATTTGAATACCAAATATCAACCATCCTGTTGCGAAAGACCTGGCGGGATTTGTCAAGTTCCCAACAAGCAAAAGTGAACCATGCCAGATAATCTTTTTATGAGTGGAGTGCTTCTTGCTCACCTTCAGCGCCGGGCGGATGTGGCAAACCCAACGATGACCGACTTAATTGTGAACATTCGCCATTCGGCCTGTGTGATAATTGCTCCAACCCAAATTGGACATCCCCTTATGAAATGAGCATGGGCTGTTTCATATCCTCCAGGATGTTCTGGATTTCATCGGCGGCCCGCAGATAAGCAGGTTGATCCGGGTAGTTGTGCCGTATCTGCTCTACAACCCGATACAGCACCCGTGGATTGACTTCGGCCAGGTCGCGGGTGCGCTGCCGCCATCCCGCCACCAGTTCCGGATTGGGATGATTGACCGCGTTCATGGCCACCTGCGCTGGCAGCACGGAGCTGAGATTCCAGGAAGAGACATCCACGCCCAGCTCCCGGCCCGCGTTGGCCCAATAATAGGCCAGCATGGGGTTGATCAGTCCGCGCATCCGGCTCCACAGGGGATCATCCTCCTGCACCAGGGAGAAGAAGGCCAGATAATATCTCCGCGATTGGCTGTAATCCTTGTCCACCTGCGATAATTCGCCCGCCTTGACCGAGGCGTATGAGGCAATGAGCCAGCGCAGATCCTCCAGCGTGGCTCCGGGATCCTGATTGAGCACCGCGTCCCACTGGATGCGGCAGGCGTAGAGATAGCTGCGAGCCGAGGCTGAGAAGTCCTGCGAGCGTTGGATCATGGCCCTCCGGGCCAGGTTGAAGGCCTTTTCGGGCCCGCGAGGCGCGTTTTCGGGTAGCTGCACCTGCTCGATCTCCCGACAAATGCGATGTAGCGCCGGATGATCGCAGAAGGGGATGGCGGAGTGGCCGGGGAGGCGATAGCGATCATTGTCTCGCTCGATGAGGCCCCGGGCTTCCAGTTCGTTGAGCAGCGTCTGAATGTAATCGGCCTGCTCTCGATCGTTGACCAGCACCGCAGCCAGTTCCTCCGCGTTCACCTCGAGGCCCGCGTGGATGACCGCATAGACGAAGCCCGATTCGGCCCGCCGCACGAATGCAGATTCGCTGGTGATATCCGGAGCGAGCCACACGGGCGTGCGCACCGAAGCCGGTTGATCGCCATAATCGAACGCTCGCTGCCGAAATCCCATCTGCCAGATGTGCCGTAGCATGGTTTTGCTACGGCCGATGCCCTGCAGCTCATAGCGCTCGCGCAAAGTCTCCAGCAGGCTGTCGGTGGTGTGTTCGCCAGGATGTTCGCTGAGTTCTCGATAGATATCGCGTAGCACATCGCGCCGGGTGCTGAAATCGGACGCTGACATCTTCAGGCGGGAGAAAATCTGCCG
>JALXAF010000205.1 GCA_026992375.1 Anaerolineae bacterium | reverse complement strand
CCCCCACCCCGCCTCTCCCCCGATACACGCTGCGCTCGTGTTCGGGGGGAGGGAGACGCCCATCTGCTGCACAAATTGGCAAAGCGATGGGCTCCTCCCCCTGCAAGGCGTCAGCCGAAGCGGGGGGAGGCCGGGAGGGGGGCTTGTCTCCGAACCAAATTTGAAATTGCGCTGCCCTTCCCGGCTCATCCAATGACGCCGCCGATGGTGACCACCGATGTATTCTGTTCGTCCGCGGGGCAGACCGCGTAGCCCACGCGATGGCCGCGCCAGGGCGCAGCCGCTTTCAGGGTGAGATAGAAGGGTGCGACGCCGCAGATGTTGTTGGCGTCTTGCTCCCGTTTAATGATCCGCCAGAAGCCGTCCGCGTCGCCCGCGGCCAATCGATCCAGCATCTCGTCATCCAGTCGGCGGATGTCCGCCAGTTTGGCCTCATCCACAGGCTGGCCATCGAACGCGGGGCCCACGTGGGCCAGATCGCCCGCGGCCACCAGCAGGGTTCCCGGTCGTTCCGCCAGGATAAGCCGCAATTCCCGCAGAAACCGCCCCAGCGCCGCGTCCGCTTCTGGCGGCGAATCTGACGCCATGAAGGGCTGAAAAGAGCCGGTGAGGATGGGGATGACCGGAACGGGCCTGCCATCTCGCATGTGATGCAGCCATGTCAGGGTCAGCTCTATGGAATGTTCGCCCAGATGATAGAGTTCGCCCGCGAACGCGGTTTCCTCCCCCACAGCTCGGGCCAGACGGTCGGTGAGAAGCTGTTCGGTGGGCAGAACGCCGTAGGGCGTGGCGTAGCTTTGTCGGGTGAGGGTGACGGGGTTGAAGCCGCCATGATGATCCGTGCCCAAAATGATGACCAGCTCCGCTGCGGCCGCCATCCCGCGAGCTTCGGCCCACAGTTGGGCGTAGACCTCATGCCCGCGCTGATAGTCGATGTGCGGGCTCAACACCACTCGGCCCGCGGAAAGCGGCTGCACTGGCTCCGTCTCCGCCAGCCACGCGTCGAACTGCGCCTTGAGCTGCGGCGGGTCGGCGGGATAACCTTGCCCCGCGATGAGCATGGGGCGATGGGGTTGGGCGTAGTATCGGGCCAGTGCTTCTTCGTATGCAGCATGGAAGCGATCATTTTCCAGAAAGATCGCCTCATCCAGCGCCGCCACCAACGCCTCGATAGCGCCCGCTTCGGCCCGGACGCCGAACCGGAGATGGAGATCGCGGCGCACGGCTTCCACGTCGCGACTGCCATCCAGCAGATAAAGCGCGGGGCCATAGGCCTGGGGCAGCGCCATGTATTGCCCCGAAAGCTGAAATGGGTCCTGCAAGAGCAGCGCCGGCGCGTTCTGATAGGTGATGCGTTGGATGTGGAGGGGGCGAAGTTTGGGATGCACGATGATGGGATGGATTAGGGATGCGCGGCGCTGGCGGACATCGCGTCCGTAAAATGCTGGGCGTACATCGAGGCGCTGACGCCCATGCCCACCACGATCCACAACAGTGCGGTCATGTGCGGATAGTTGAGATTGAAGAGATAATGATCCAAAACGCCCGCGGCCAGCAGTCCCGCCATCGCTCCCAAAATCCCCAGCATCAGCGCCTCCAGCTTCGGGTCCTGGTGGCTGTGGCGCAGGCCGTTGATGAGGATATTGACGAACAGGAGCATGGTGATGATGAACGCGGCCACGCCCGCCAGCCCCATCTCCTCGGCCATGAGCAGATAGAGGGAGGAGACGCCGATGTAGAGATCGATCTCGGGCGTGCCGGTGAAGCCCACGCCGAAAACGGGATGGCGACCGATGAGGGTGAGCGCGTCCTTGTATTCGCCCAGGCGCATCAGCGTGGCCCGGTCTTGCAGGGTGACGCCTTCGATGAAATGCTGGACGTAGGATTGGGCGAAGGGCAGGAACAGCATCAGCACGCCCAGCAGCAGGCCGCCGATGACGCCCCACAGCAGCAATTTGCGATACCTCATCAGGCCGATGGCCCCCAGGCCGATGATGAACCCCACCAGAGACCCGCGAGAGATGGTCAGAAACAGGGCGGTGACATCCATCAGCACCATGGCCGCCACCCATCCGCGGGGAAAAAGGGGCTCGGTGCTGGCCAACTGCGGCAGGGTGATGACTCCGACCATGATCAGCAGCCCGCCGAAGACGTTGGGATCAACGCTGGTGCCGATGGCCCGCATGACGCCGTTGGGATCATCCTCCACGAAGCGCAGCGCCCCGTAGCCCCCGGGATAACCAAAGCGGGCCAGGTGATCCAGTATCCACACGGTAGCTTCGCGGGGGATGACGTAGAAGAGGATGCCAAAGAAGGCCGCGCCTGCGCCGCCGAGCATCAGAGCCCGGGCCAGCAAAAACAGCGATTCTTCATCTCGCACCACGTTGATGACCACGAAGAACAAAGCGATGCTCAGAATCATCTCCATGAACTGGCGCAGGTTGTTGGAGGTGGGCCGGGCGTATTGCAGGCCCAGCGCGAAGCTGAACGCGGCCAAAAAGAGAAACAGTAGCACCATCCCTCCCAGGCTTGAGAACTCGAACCGGGTCTCTCGGGCCAGCGCGTAGCGCAGCGCCCACACGCCAAAGGCGGCGAAGACGGCCAAGTCCAGAAAGCTAGGCGTGAATACGATCTTGAAGGGCAAGGTGGCGAAGGGCAGCAAGGTGGCGATGAGAATGACGCCCACCAGGCCCCACAAGGGGCTGCGTAGCGCCACCACCGCACCGAGGGAGGCCAGGGTCAGGCCCAAGGCGATCATCGGGCTGAGAACGCCAACCATCAGGCCCGCGGCCAGACCGCCAGCCAGCAATAACAGCAATATCGCCTGGCGCTGCTGTTGCGGGTCGGGTGAGACCAGTCGGGTGCGGAATTTGTCGAGACGGGGATGGCGCATGATGGGCGTCTCAGCCGCTGAGTCGGCTGCCAAACCGTATTCTACGGGCTAATGGCGATGTTCGTCAATATGGACATCCAACAGGTGGAAGACAAGAAATCGGATAAGATTGGCTCCCCTTATCTTTTGATGATAAAAGGCGCAAAGTTGAGACATCGCCACGTCATATCGTCGTAAGCGCACTCAGCATGTGATGAGTCCACATTCGTCCAACTGGCCAACAGATATCCCTCGGGCGTAAAGCGTTCCGAATCCAACCCCAAAATCAGCGGCGTCTTTGTGGCATCATCATAAAGCCCCAGGATCAGGCGATAAGTCCCTGTTGGAAGTTGTGGAATCTTGACAGGATGTTGGTGTTTCACGATTTCGTTCGGGAGCCAAAGATGGCTGGGATAATAATCCTGAGTGAGAGGTTGATCGACGCCAGCCATCACCTGTTTGTTTTCATCGATAACCTGAATAGAGACGGAATAGTCACGCGCAGGTCGTCGAAGAGCCCGGAAGGAAAGTTTTAGAGGAAACTGGTCGTTGTCCGAGATGGATTCGGGGAGCCCTTCCACGTCGATTAGTGCGATTTCATTTCCAAAATTCCCCAGGGCGTTTTCTTCATCCACCGGCTTCGAGTCGACAGGAAATCCAATTCGCACGCGAGGGCTGTAGATCGCGTCTCCAATGTGATTGCCCTGAGCATCCGTCACCAGCAGATAGTAATCATGCTCTCCACAGGGGCGATACATCGTCACCTTGACAAAGCCGCCCGTTGGAAGCGCGTGCTCCATCTGCGATGGCGTTTGAATTTGATAGACGTCTTCGAACACATCGCCCGGCTGCCACAGGGATGTGGCGTAGCGTCCATGCGCAGGAAAATGAGTGACACCGGAGATGTACCGGTGATTTCCATCTTCGAGATGAACGCCCACTGTGTAATTTTCTGAAGTCTGCGAGAGCACGCGCCACACGAGTTTGACGGTGACGATATCGCCAGGCGTTATATTCTGCGGCTCGGTGCGAATGCTGATGAGTTCGGCGAGATCGCCAAATTTGGCGTGAACGGGCGCTTCGCCGGGGCGCGGCGCTGACGTCGAACGCCGGGGGGGAGGCGAAAAGTACGGCCGGATAACGGCGCCGGGAACGACCAACGCCATCATAACAAGGGTCGCCAGATAGAGATAGGTGACAATCGGGACATGCTTCCGGGTCTGGATAGCGCTCGTTCCGATGATGAACAACAGGGAGATCAATGGATAAAGGGCGAGGATGTATCGTCCTCGTGCACCATGCTTTGATAAAAGGAAGATGATCATCCAGTCGATGAGAAGAACAAAGACGCTTGCCAATATCGCAATCTTGATTCTTCTGTCATGCCGCGGGGTGAATAAAAACTTGATGACGCCCACCGCCGCCACAACAGAAAATCCCAGAAAGGTAAAAAGCATCCAGTTTGGTAGATGAATGGACTCCGCACCCAATAGTCCCCAATATGAATGAAAGGAGAAGACAACGCCTGATTTGATTTGCGCAAGGAGATCTCCCGACGCCTCAATCGGATATGTCAACAGTGTGCTGAGAGGATACCGGAGAAAAACGTAACGTTCGGAGAGTATGTCATCGCTCCCCCGATTGAGAAACCACATCGGGATTATGATCAAAAGCAGGATATCGATAATGGCTATGGACCAGAGTTGCCAGTTTTTTTTGTGGAATCGGTGGACTCGGGGGATGGACATCACCGCGAACAACGAGATTATCGCCAAAACTGGGAAAAGGATAAAAAACGTAAATTTGGTCAGAGCAGTCAGAAGCAGAAAGAGAATTCCCGCAATCCCCCACAAGAGATGTCGCTCATCCACAATGCTTTTGATCAAAAAATAAATGCTCCAAACGCCCAAAACGCCAGCGAGGATGTCATTATTGACGACAGATGATGCGGCGACGTACATGGGAACGAACGCGACGCCGCCACAGAGGAACGCAGCCATCGTTTTGTCGCCGTGAAAGAGCAAGAGGCCAATGAGATATACGCCCGCCAGGCCCATTGCTCCCAGGATGGTGGAGAAAAAACGATACAAATGGATTTCCGCCACCGTCGGGTGAGATGTTGCGGTTTCATCATCTGTGTGGATGAGGACGTTCGCCCCGCCGCCGGGTTTCAATCCCGCCAGCGTCGTATATGGATTGCGCGCTGGCCACCAAATTTCGTTGTTGTGATACCAGCTAAAAGTGGCCGCCGTCAGGAAATAGTAGAGAGGGGGTTGAGTGAACTGCCACTCGCCCGAGATGTTGCTCCGTGCGTCTTGCTCATCCGGGCAACCTTCGGCGCCCGCGTCGGGCCAAATGTAATCGCTTGGGGGACGACGCCAATGAGCCTTCACATAGCGGATGTAACGGTAGTGTGACGACTCATGATCCGATTCTCCCACAGGCAGTGAGAAGTTGTAAAGAACGGCCAGCAAAAAGAACAACAGAAGAATCAGTAAAAAGAGTCTGTTATCCGTTACAAAACTGGTGGCGTTTTTTTTTCGTGCAAGTAAATTTATCATTATTAGCGATAGCTCGTAAAAAATCTATCGGGTGCGTCCAAATTCGGTTGGAGCAGGTTGCCGCATGGGCCGAAGGCTTCGATGGTCCAACTTCAGTCGGTGACGGCTGGTGTATTGTACCTTAACCAAACGAGATCATGGAAGACGCGATCGCTTGTCGAATTGTGCAATGCGTGGAGAAGGAAGTCGATTGAATATCGCTTTGATATTCGCATAAAATGTCACTACTAAGGTCATCACCCAAAAACCATGAAGAACACTAAGACACAAAGGCGCAAAGGGAAATTTATACATTTTTTCTTCGTGTTCTTGGCGCCTTGGCGCCCTTTGTGATTTGTTAACCGGGGTGCGTTAGCAGTCACCATAAAACGCACCCAAATGAAAAAGTCGCGGACGCCTGCATTTGGTCAGCGGTTAGGCTACGGTGCATAATAATGATGATGTCGTTTCTTGCCATTTCCCGCGTTTCCAAAGCCTTCGACGCCACGCCCGTGCTGCATGATGTCAGCCTGGATGTGGCGCGGGGCGAGATCGTATGCCTGCTGGGGCCCAGCGGCTGTGGCAAGACCACCCTTTTACGCATCATCGCAGGCCTTGAGCAGCCTGACCAGGGGCGAATTTTGCTGGAAGGGCGGGACATTACGCCTGTTCCCAGCCACAAGCGGGATTTCGGGCTGATGTTTCAGGATTATGTGCTATTTCCACACATGACAGTGGGCGAAAACATCGGTTTTGGACTGAAGATGCACGGCTGGCCACAGGCGGAGATTGACGTCCGGGTCGAGGAGCTGCTGGCGCTGATGGACATGGCCGGTTATGAAATGCGCCCGGTGTATGAGCTCAGCGGCGGTCAGCAGCAACGCGTGGCGCTGGCCCGCAGTCTGGCTCCTAGCCCGCGGCTGCTCATGCTGGATGAGCCCCTGGGCGCGCTGGATCGCACTCTGCGCGACCAGTTGCTGGTGGAGCTGCGGACTATCCTCAAGCAGCTCGGCCAGACCGCGATCTACGTCACCCACGATCAGTTGGAAGCCTTCGCGGTGGCGGACCGGGTGACGCTGATGAATGCAGGCCGCATCGAGCAGGCGGGGACGCCCGAGGCGCTTTATCTGCATCCGGTTTCGGCTTTCGCCGCCCGCTTCATGGGCATGGCCAACATCTTCTCTGGAACTGTCAGCTCCCTGATCCCGCCCGCAG
>JALXAF010000204.1 GCA_026992375.1 Anaerolineae bacterium | reverse complement strand
GCGGGCAGCAGCCACACGGCCAGCAGCCAATTCACGAAGGCGCGCAGCGAGACGTTTTGTCGGCGCCAGGCGGTTAGCAGCAAGAAGAACAGGGCGGTGAGGAAGACCCCGAACATGAGGAAGAATTGGACGAATCGGGTGGGATTGACCACGTTGGGCAGGGGCCCGCCCGCCTGGGAGCTGAAACTGAGGTAGAAGGGCAGATAGAAGAGGACGCCCAATGCGGCGAGGCTGACGAAGGCGACGCCGATTTCCTTCCAGAATCGTTGGCCCAGGCGCAGACCCTGATAGCCGCGGCGCACCGCGTAGGCCGCGGTGAGCAGAAAGACGTAGATGGGGAAGTCCCAGGTGTTGAGAAAGCCCATCGCGCCCACCATCAGCCCGGCCAGGGGCAGCCCCCAGCCATCCAGCCCGAAAGCGACTTGCACGGTCCGCCAAACGCCGCGCCAGCCTCCACCTTCTTCCACATCTCCCTTTGCGCCTTTGCGCCTTTGCGTGAGCTCAAAGATCAAATTCAGCGCCAGGGCCATCATCAAGAAGGCGAAGGGGATGGCGAGGACGTGGGGGTGCATGTCACCCAGGATGAAGCTGAATTGGGGGAATTCATCGATGACTTCCTGGGAGCTGGTGTGAGCCAGGTTGTAATCGTGGACGACTCGAGAGGCCCGCCACCACCACCATCCACCCGCGTTGGGATTGAATCTGCCGGTGACGGGCGCGGAAGCCAGGTCTTTGATGTCGAAGAAGTTCAACGCGGCCTGGGAAAGCAGTCCTTTTGCGTGCAGGACTTCCAACAGGACTTCCAGGTTGCCCATGAGGGCCACGAACACGCCCGCCAGCAGGCCGTAAATCCAGCCAGCCGCGCTGGACCCGGGCGTTTTCTTATCGCCCCGCACCAACGCGTAGCCCAGCGCAAAGGGCTCGGTGACCGCAAAGGCGAAGATCGCGGCCAGGCCCAGGTTGAAGACCACGGTGGTGGTCACGCCCGAGAGCCGGGCCAGCATGTTCAGCAGTACATAACCGAAGTAGTAGTAGCTGATGCCATAGCCCGCCAGCCACGGGTCTTGCGGCGGGAAGACTGCGGAGTTGAACGCGCCGTTGATGAACGCGATCTCCATGGGTTTTTCGGTGCCTGCGATGTCGGGGTTGTAGGCCCGAAAGTACGCCCATCCGGCCATGGCCAGCAAAAACAGCAGATCGACGCCCAGCCAGTAGCGCCAGTTTTGGCGCAAGTCGGCCAGCAGCGGGCGTTGGCCCGTTTCGTCTCGCTGCAATCCGGGCCGGACCAGCCACAGGCTTGCGGCCAGCACCGTCAGCAGGGCGATGACGACGCCGCCCAGGTCGTTGCGCAGCAGCCCGAAGCTGGCTCCCAGCCACAACGCGTAGCCGGTGAGCAGCAGACCCAGGGCTTTGGCGAAGGCCAGGCTCATGTCGGGGCGGGCGCGGAAGAGCCGCCAGGCCAGGGGCAGGGCGACCAGACCCAGGAGTTCGAGGACGAGCCAAAAGCGGAGGAAGTCGGTCATTGTCAGTAAGCAGTAGGTCAGTAAACAGTTAGCAGTAAGCAGTAAGCCGGTGAGCAGTAAACAGTGTGGCGGTGGCGACCATCCCGGCGATGAAGTCGTCGGGATACAGAACAGCGCCGGATAAATCCGGCTAAGCCCCGCAGGGACGCTGTTTTTAGCCGGGGGACTTTATCCCCCGGCGGTGGTGGCGGGCAAGAATCTTGTGGCAAGAGGTGAGCCGTTAGATGCGGTGTGGCGTCATCTATGTCCGCCCGGCGATGAAGTCGCCGGGCTACAGAACAACGCCGGATAAATCCGGCTAGCCCCGCAGGGGCGCTGTTTCTAGCTGGTGGAATTATCCCCCGGCGGTGGTGGCGGGCAAGAATTTTGTGGCGAGAGGTGAGCCGTTAGATGCGGTGTGGCGTCATCTACGCCCGCCCGGCGATGAAGTCGCCGGGCTACAAAACAGCGCCGGATGAATCCGGCTAGCCCCACAGGGGCGCTGTTTCTAGCCGGGGGACTTTATCCCCCGGCGGTGGCGCTGCTCCCTCGCAAGGATCGTTCCTCGGGCAAAGGGCGGCATGATTATTCCTCCAGAGATGTCAACTCAGCACGCCACGCGCTATCATCCAAGGCATAGGTGGGAGCTGGCTCTCGAAGCATGCGTTTTGTTTCGCCCGAGCAACGCTCCAAGACTGCAATGGTTGTTCGCTGGGCATGGTGCTCTTTTTGACTTTGAACATAAGCAATAAAATTTGGGAGACGTTTCGCATCAAAGGAAAATGCGCCATATTCCTCTTGCCAATACAAAATGGTGGGCAGGTTCATTTTGTTGAATTTGGTGGAGGTGACGGCTTTGATTTGGCCAACAAATCTGGCGACGGCGATTTTGGGAGGAATCGAGACAACCATGTGCACATGGTCGGGCATGCCGCCAATCGCGAAGACTGTGGCTTCCAGGCCAATGGCTTTTGTGCGCAACAGCTCATAAACGATTGGTTCTACATCTGGTGCGAGCAGGGGTTCGCGATATTTTGTTGACCAGATCAGATGGTAGAAAAGCTGCCAGTAGGGCATAGGAAACGATAGCGATTGGTGTATTTTGCGGAAAGGTGATGGTGGCGATTATCTAGCCGGGGGACTTCATCCCCCGGCGATGGCCTCTATCGAATAGGCTCGAACTTCATCACGCGGTTATTGTCCGCGTCCGCCACCCACACGAAATTATCGGGGGAGACGGCCACGCCGTTGAGGTAACCGAACTCGCCCGGGCCCGCGCCGAACTCGCCGAACGCGGCCCTGGCCTTGCCCTCGCTATCCCACACCAGCACGCGCCAGCCTGTGGGATCTGCGGCGTAGACAAGATTGTTCTGATCCACCGCCAGATAGGGCTTCATCAGGATGTCCTGGCCCTCCCAGCCGGGCACGGGCCAGGCTTTGACGAACTGATAATCGGGCGAGAACTTCTGAATGCGCTGATTCCAGGTGTCGGCCACGTAAATGTTGCCGTCGGAATCCACGGCGATGCCCACCGGTTCATCGAAATACCCGTCATCCACGCCCGCGCCGCCGAATTGGGTCACAGGCTGGCCGTCGGGCGTGAACACCTGCACCCGCTTGTTGCCCGTATCCGTCACCAGCAGATTGCCATCCTGGGTGAACGCGATGGCGCGCGGGCCCCAGAACACGCCCATCTGGCCCAACTGGCCATCGGTGGAGACGAACGCGCCCCAGGAAGTGATGAAATCGCCATCGGGCGAGAACTTCTGGATGCGGTGATTCCAGGTGTCGGCCACGTACACATTGCCCTCCGGGCCAATGGCCACATCCCAGGGCTCGTTGAACTGACCCGGTTCTGCGCCAAAATCGCCCCACGAAGTCAGCATCGTCCCATTGGCGTCGAACACGACAATGCGGTGATTGCTGGTGTCCGCCACATAGATGCGTCCATCCGGGGCCACCGCCATGTTGCGGGGCTGAGCAAGCTGGCCCGGGCCGCCGATGATCTGCACGGCCTGCGCGTCCACATACTTATCCGCAAAATCATCGCCCGCAGCCTCGGCCTCCGTCAGCGCGGGCAGCGCGGTCAAATCCCACACCTGCGAGGCGATATCCTTGCGCACGAACATCACGAAATGATCCGCCGGACTCCACTCGGCAATGGGCTGCTGATACTTGCGATATAGCACGATATCCCAGAACACCTTGCGGCTTTCGGGATTTTTGATCCACGACCACAGCAGCGGCAGCCCCTTCAGCACCGTGCCATCGGGCTGGGCCACGCCATCCACCAGTTGCTTGTAAGTCTCCTTGGGCCACCATATCTGCCGATATTCGGTGCGATAGTAATTGTTGCCCAAAAACGGCTTGGCCTTGCCCTCGTTTTCGATTCCCACCAGAATGACGGGAACATCCTTCAGCGCCTCCCGGGTGATGTTGGCCCCCACGAACTTCTTGTTGGGGAAATCGCGGAAATACCATTCGAAAGGCCATGTGGTCTGATCATCATAGACGAAAGTCAGCGCGTTTTCACCCACCATGCGGCGCGAGATTTCCTTCAAATCGTTGACCACGATCTTGATGTCGGGCGCACCGTGCGCATACACGATGGGCTCGATGGGATAATCGTAATTCACATAATTCAGAATGAAAGCAGTGCGCAGAGAGAAAAGGGTCAGCAACCCCAACAAACTCAGCAGGATGAGCCGCGCGCTCATATCCCCGCCCAGTTCTCTGATCTTTCGATACAGCACCCAGGCGAAGATGACCAGCACGATGAGGCCCACCAGCACCGCCATGGTCTGACTAAGAGCGTCCAGAGACTTCCCCTGAAAAGGCTTCTGCTTGAGAATCTCGAACAGCACAATCAGCCAGATGGGCGCGCCCAGCAAAATCCACAAGCCGCCCTTTTCCCAAACCGCCCGCCAGTCCACCGTCTTCAGCTTCCATGCGATCCACCAGCCGCCCAACAGCGCCATGGGCACAGCAAAATGCGTGGTCAGCCAGGGCATCTTCTCGCCCGCCCAGGTGTAAGCGCCCCACGTCAGCGCGGTCCACCACACCAGATACAACGTCCACAGATCCCGCACGGCCTGCGGGCCCGAAACGTCATCCGTGGGCGCGGGATCGATGCGCTGACGGCGAACGACGCGCACCAGCACGCCGATAGTCGCCAGGCCGCTCAGCAGCATGGGCAGAAACTCATACAGGGGAACCAGCATGAAGTAATAGAACCAGGGCTGGCCCCCGCGGGCCACTTCTTGCTGGCTCAGCCAATAGCCCAGTGCGCCCACCAAGCCCGTGGCCACGCCGCCGCCATTGGTGAAAAAGGTGGTGAAAAAGAGCAGCATCAGGCCGTAATACAGGCCCAATCCGCCCAGATACGCGTAGAGCTCGCCCCGGGCATTGGCCCAGAGCGCGCCCAGCGTCGTAAAGCCCGCCCACATCGCGACAAAAACCACCCCCGCGATGATGGTGTCATGGGCCAGAAGATTATTGAAATTGATGCTGGAGGGATTGCCGCCGAACATCTTGATGAAAAACGCGGCGAACAACGGCCCCGACAGCGTGATCACCCACACCGTCACATCCAGCTCCCGCCAGTTTTGCAGCCGTTCCCGGCCGAAACCCTTGAACAGCGTCCAAAAAGCTGCGGCCAGCAGGATGACGCCGATGATCGCCAGCGGCCACACAGCGAACCCCATGCTATGACTTTTCACCACCTGGCCTATCGGCGCGTGGATCGATTCATACATGGGATACATCAGGAATAGCCCGCCCGCGGCCAGCAGTCCCAGGAACGGCCATTTATAACCCGTTTCCTCCCAGCTTTCCACCAGCAGCCGCCACAACAGCGCCAGTGTCAGAAAACTGATGAGGATGATGACGTAGATGAACGCCACCTCCTTGGTGGTGTAGAGCAGGCCCAGCATTGCAGCCATAGCCGCCAGTAGCCGCTTGTTCCCCTTTTGAATGTATTGGTAGATGAGGATGATCACCGCCAGCGCGAAGAAAATCGCGTACATGTCGTGGCGGATGTAGCGGCTGTGGAACAGCATGGTGGGGGAGAATGCGAGCATGGCCGCGGCCAGAAAAGCGCCGAGCTTCCCCAGCCAGGGACGAGTCCACCACAACATGGCGACCACGCCCGTCCCCAACAGCACCACCGGGAACCGGGCCGAGAAATCGCTGGGCCCGAAGATGAAATAGCTCAGCGCGGTCAGATGAAACAGCAGCGGCCCGTGCATCAACGGATCGTGCCGAAAACCCACGCCACTGTACAGATTGTAGCTGTAAGTGGTGTGCAGGCTCTCATCATGGCTGATGGTGCGCGCGCCTACATCGTAAACGCGCAGCACGAAAGCAAGCAGAATCAACAGTATCCAGGCGATTTTCTCCCAATTCAATCGGAGATAGATGATGGCCGGGCTATCGAGGATGGAAGGGGCTGAGGTGACGTCATTCGTTTGAGTGGTCATGGCTGTTGTCTTCGGTGGAATCGTTGGGAATGATGCGTTTCATATAAAACGCGGGGAGGCAAAAAGGGAGTGGGTTGCAGACGGGATTTCGTCCTTGGGCGCACTGCCCTCAGTCGGGCATGGCCAGCAGCAGCTTGCGCCGCCATCGTCGCCATCGAGAATGCTGGCGCTGATATTCGCCCGCGAGATCGTCGGCCACGGCCTGGAGGGGCCTGAGCAGAAAAGCGGTCTCCTCTTCTGTCTGGCCCGGGCCCAGGGCGACGCGCGGATAAGCCTCGTAGGGACGGGGATGGAAGAAGGTGGGACGCAGGGTGCGAATGTAGGCCGCTGTGTTCTGAATCTCGGCCATGGTCTGGCCCGGCAGGCCCACCATCACATAAGCGCGCACATTGATGCCATAGGTCTTCGCCGCATCCACCACTTCGCGGATGTAGGCGAGATAGGTGGCGGCATGGGCTGCATCCTCCACGCGCCCAATGCGCACAAGCTCCTCCGCGTCCCCCGATTCTATGCCGATTTTGATAGCTGCGCAACCCGCCTGGGCCAGCTTCTTCAGCAAGGCTGGATCAAACTGCTCGGGCCGGGATTCACACTCCCAGGGCGTGCTGAACCCACCCGCAATCAGGCCCCGAGCCACATCCATGGCCCACATGC
>JALXAF010000203.1 GCA_026992375.1 Anaerolineae bacterium | reverse complement strand
CCTGCTGGGGATTTTCGCCCGCCAGTTCCAGATCGACGTAGACATCGAGAAGGGCCTGGGCTTCGTTGCATGTCAGCTCTCGCTCGCGAGTAAGTGAGAGCATTCGCAGGAATTTTCGCCAGAGCTCGTGGGCGTCGGGGCGATGTGTGTTCTGGGGGGCGTTCATATCTTTAGTCGCGATGGGAGTGGATTTTCTTACTTGAAAGAAGCGAGGACGTCTTCGGGGCTGAGTCCCCGGGCCAGCAGCCGGGCCTTCAGGCGTTTGCGCGCGTCGTGGATGAGTTTGTAGAGGGTGTTGTGACTGACGCCCAGCTCTTCGGCCAGGACGCTCGAAGGCATCCCCAGCGCCATCCTGGCGTAAAGCGCCCGACTTTGTCGTTCGCTGAGCTCGTTTTGCATCACATCCATGACTACAGCCAGCGCCTCTTGCTGGATGGCCTCGTCTTCGGGAGATGACGTCTCCTCTTTGCGCATGAAGTCGGGCTCGAACGCGCCATCTTGGGTGACGACCTGCAATGAGACGTCGCGCCAGCGGGCCCGGCGCAATTCGCCCAGAGCCTGATGCACCGCGATCCTGGCCGCCCAGGTGGTGAACTTGCTGCGCCCTTCGAATTGTTCCAGCTTCTGCAGGATGATGAGCACGCTGTCCTGGGCGAAATCCGCGCTCATGGCCTGCAATTCGCCATCGTGCAGCGAACGCAGATCGCTGCGATCGCGCAGATAGAAGAAGAGACGCTTTTGCAGCCAGGATAGCAGATCCTGGATGGCCGCGTCTCGTTCGGGGCCGGACGCGCTCAATTGTTCGAGCCAGACGTCGTTATCTCGGGGCGTGGGCATGGCGTGGGGAGGGCGCTGACGTTTTTAGCCGAAAAGACGGTTGATGATCCCCAGCAGCAGACTCAAAGCCAGGGAGATCACAATCATCGATGTGATGGGGATGTAAACTCTTACGTTTTCGCTTTCGATGCGGATGTCGCCGGGCAGCCTTCCGAACCAGGAGAACGCGCCGGTCCAGATGAGTGCGCCGCCCAGGATGAGTATCAAACCAAAGAGGATGACGAGTAGTCCGATCTGATGATTGTTCATGCCTTCATTATGCCACACATTGCGCGCTTCGTCATGCGTTGCTCGTCGGATAGGGTAACCGGTTCAACCGGCCGCGGCGGACGTCCTGGCCCGCATCCGCTGGATGACCGCGTGAATCTCGGCCTTGCTGACGTAAGCCGCCTGGAAACGAACGGTTTCGCCCCGGGTCACCAGCAAAAAATCCCCGCGTCCTCGCAGGCGTTCGGCGCCGCTGCGGGCGACGCCCGTGGCCACCTTCGCGTCCTCGGGGCTGGCCACCGCGCCCACCAGGCGCACCGGAAGATTGGCCTTGACCAATCCGCCCATGATGGTGGACGCCGGGCGCTGGGTGGCGACGATGACGTGCACGCCCGCTTCCCGGCCCCGTTGGGTCAGCCGGGTGAGCGTGCGCTCCACCTCCTTGCCGCCCACCATGCGCAGGTCTGCCAGCTCGTCGATGACGATGGTCAGCAGCGGGCGGTTGCGGTTTTCCCGATCCCGCTTCTCCATCTCGGCCACCGCGTCCGCCAGGGCCGAGATGGCCTGCTCGGATTGGGTCACCACCGGACGGATGAGATGCGGCAGCCGGGCCAGCGGGCCAAAGCCCCGACTTTTGGGATCGATGAGCAACATGCGGAGGGTGCGGGGGCTGTGGCGCAGGGCCAGACTCAGCACCATGCTGCGAAGCAGCACAGTTTTGCCCGAGCCGGTGCTGCCCGCCACCAAGATGTGCGCCACGTCGGGCCCGGTCAGGCGCAGCAGCAGGGGCGCGCCCTCCTCGTCCACGCCCAGGATGACGCTTCCCAGGGGCAGCTTCTTCAGGCTGCGATTCACCGCCATCAGTTTGACCACGCCCGCCCTGGAGCGAGGCGCTTCCACATACACCGCGCCGTTTTTGCGATACATGCGCACATCCGAGACGCCCAGCATCATTGCCACTTCATCCTTCAGAGCCAGCACCTTGTTGATCCGAATGTCGGCGGCGGTGGTCAATTCATAGCGCACGAAGCGCGGGGTGACGACGCCGCCCCACACCCGGGCGGTGATCTTGTGGGCGCGCAGCACGCTTTCGATGATATCCGCTTGCTGATCGAGAATGGATTGCAGGGTTGGCATCACGCCCTCCTGAAAAGGTGGTTCAAACTTATGTTCTAATTATAGCATTATCAGAACAAATTTTCAAGTACTGTTTGCTGTGGGAGCGATTCATTTTGGGGATGCGGCGATAATTCTGTGCAAGCTTCCTATGCAAAGTGCGTCGCGCTTGCCACGCGCGGGCGCTGTCCGCTGCCCTAACAAACGCGGTCTCTTCGCCGCACAGTTCAAAGGCTGACCCGAGATGTGCTAAAATGAAAGACGCTGTGAGTCTTCCGCCATGAAACTCATCGTCCAAATCCCCTGCCTGAACGAAGAAGAGACCCTGCCCCAAACGGTGGCGGACATCCCGCGCGTCATTCCGGGCGTGGACGAAGTGGAGCTGCTGATCATCGATGACGGCAGCACCGATGGCACGGTGGAGACGGCCCGAGCCCTGGGGGTGGATCACATCGTCCGGTTCGCCCGCAACCGGGGCCTGGCCGCCGCGTTCGCCGCGGGCGTCGACGCCTGCCTGCGGCTGGGTGCGGATATCATCGTCAATACCGATGGCGACAACCAGTACTACGGCGGCGACATCCCCAGGCTCATCGCGCCCATCCTGGCGGGCGAGGCGGATATCGTCATTGGCGACCGGCGGGTGGAGACCATCGAACACTTTTCGCCCACGAAGAAGCGTCTGCAAAAGCTGGGCAGTTGGGTGGTGCGGCGGGCCTCCGACACCGACATCCCCGATACAACCAGCGGATTTCGGGCCTATAGCCGCGAGGCGGCCATGCGCCTGAACATCATCTCCGACTACTCCTACACCCTCGAGACCATCATCCAGGCGGGCAAGCAGCACCTGGCCCTGACTCACACGCCCGTTCGCACCAATCCCAAGACCCGCGAAAGCCGCCTGTTCAGCAGCATCCCCGCCTATCTGCGCCGCTCCGCGGCCACCATCATCCGCATTTACGCTATGTACGAACCGCTGCGCATCTTCGTGGGCGCGGGCGTCATCCTGCTGGCGGTGGGGATAATTCTGGGGCTGCGCTATCTCTACTTCGATCTCATCGGCGAAGGCAAGGGGCACATCCAGTCGGTGATTTTGACCGCGGTGTTCCTTATCGCCGGCATTCAGGTGATCCTCATCGGCATGTTGGCCGATCTCATCGCCATCAATCGCCGCCTCAACGAAGATATTCTGCTACGAGTCAAGCGCCTGGAGACGGGGGAGAGGGCCAGAACGGGCGAAAGGCCCGAACCAGCGGCTGACCGCGTAAAACAGGCGGCCGGAGGCCCGACGCAATGAGCTGGCGGCGCTGGCTTCGCAAACTAGCGCCCTATCTGCTCACCCTGGGGATCGTGGCGCTGCTTCTCAGCCAGATCGATCCTGGCGAGATCCTGCGCCTGCTGACGCATCTGGCCCCCGCCTGGCTGGCCGTTGGCTGGGGATTTTATCTACTGACCAACGTGGTGCGGGCCTATCGCTTTGGCGTGCTGCTGAATCTGCGTCATCCCCTGGACATTTTGCCCGAGATGTTGGCCCTGAGCCTGTTCAACAACACCCTGCCCTCTCGCAGCGGCGAGCTCACCTTTCCCTACTTCATGTACAAATGGCATGGGATGAGCGTGGGCGAGAGCGCGGCCGCGCTCATCCTGGCCCGGATATTCGATTATCTGGCCGTGGGCCTGCTGTTTTTGGCCTTCGCCCTGTGGCAGGCGCCCCACCTGACGCCCCATGCCGCTCCCATCATCGGCGTGACCGCGGGGCTGCTGTTCGTCTCGGTGCTGATTTTGGCCCTGACGCCCTGGCTGGGGCAATGGGGCCTGCGAGCGCTGGCGTGGCTGCTGCGGCGGCTGGGATGGCAGGAGAAAGGTTGGGCCCAGAAGATGTTGCGGGGCGCGGCCCGCATGGTGGAGACTTTCCAGCAACTGCGGCGCGTCCGCGTCTATTTCCTCACCCTGGGCTGGTCGCTGCTCAACTGGCTGGGCGTGTTCGCCTGGTTCACCGCGTTCCTCTACGCCATGGGCGCGCCCTACCCCTATCCCTTTGTGGTCATCGGAGCCACCTTCGCCAGCCTGGGCAAAGCCATCCCCTTTCTCACCGTCAGCGGCTTTGGCGCACACGAGGCGGGCTGGGCCGTGGGCTTTGGCCTGACGGGCATGCCCCTGGATATGGCTATCGCCACCGGCTTTGCGGTCAACATCCTCACCCTGCTCAGTTCCATCTTGTTTGGCGGCGCGGCGCTGATCTTCATGTACAAAATCCGGGCGCGGCGTTGGGAGGAATCGTCGGCATGAAGCGATGGCGTTTTCATTGGCCCATCCTGGCCATCCTGGCCCTGTTTCTGCTCCTGGGCGCAGGCTATTCGGTGATCAACCCCCTGTTCGAATCGCCCGACGAGGTGTGGCATTACGAGTATGTGCGCTGGCTGACGGAGGGCCACGGTCTGCCCCGACCGGAGGATGTGGGCCATGCGCCCTGGCATCAGGAAGGCAGCCAGCCGCCCCTCTACTATTTGCTGGCCGCGGGCGTCACCGCGGGCATCCCCACCGATAACGCCGACCAGGTCATCCGCTACAACCCCCACGTGGCCATGGGCCAGGGAGACGCGTTCGGGAACAAGAACGTCATCGTGCACGGCAGGCCGGACGCGTGGCCCTGGCGCGGCGCGGCGCTGGCCGCCCACATCGCCCGTTTTCTCTCGCTGCTTCTGGGTGCGATCACCGTGCTGGCGGTGTATGGCGCGGCGTGGGCCGTCTTTCCGGGAAATCGGGCGCTGGCCGCGGGGGCTGCGGCCCTGACCGCTTTCAATCCCCAATTCATCTTTCTCAGCGCCGCGGTGAACAACGACAATCTGGTGGTGACCCTGGCCGCGCTGACCATCTGGCTGGTGATGCGGCTGCTGGGGCGCAAGGAGCCGCCCCGGGCCCGGCACTTTCTGCTGTTGGTCCTGCTGGCGGGACTGGCCGCAGCCAGCAAGCTCAGCGGCCTGGCCGCCGCGGGGCTGGCGGGATTGACCATCCTCATCTGGGCCTGGCGCACCCGCTCCATCAAGGATTTTCTGGTTTGGAGCCTGCTGGCCGCGGCCGTGGCCATCCCCGCGGGCGGATGGTGGTACGCTCGCAACGCCATTTTCTATCACGATCCTCTGTTCCTCAAGGCCATGTTCGATATCCTGCCGCGGCGGGCCCAGCCGCCCACCCTTCAGGAGCTGCTGGCCCGCGCTCCCGGCGTGTGGCGCTCCTTCTGGGCCGTGTTCGGCTGGTTCAACGTGGTGGTCGATTCCTGGCTTTACGCCGTCTATACCGGGCTGACGCTGGCCGGACTGGCGGGGTTACTGATCATCTGGCCGCTGCGGCTGTGGCGGGCGCGGGAAGGTGGCGGCGCTGCACCGCCGACGCCCGCTTCGCGGGCCCAGTTCGGCGTGCTGGTCATCTGGATCGGCGTCATCTTTCTGGCCTTGCTGCAATGGGCGCAGATGCGTTATCCCCAGGGCCGGTTGCTCTTCCCCGCGCTGGGCGCGTTCGCCATCCTCATCGTTTTTGGTCTGAGCAACTGGCTGCCCCGACGCTGGCATGGCCCGGCCGCGGCCGGTTTTGCAGCCGCGTTGCTGCTCATCGCCTTCATCGCGCCCAGGTGGATCGTCGCGGCCTATGCGCCCCCGCCGCCCGTCTCGCCCCAACCCCGCGTCACGCTGAACGCGCGGCTGGGCGATCACATCACCCTGGCGGGATACAGCCTGGATCGCGAGCGGGCCCGCCCCGGCGACGATCTCCTGCTAACGCTGTTCTGGCGCACCGATGCGCCCCTGGAGCGGGATTACAGCGTCTTCGTGCATCTGGTCGATGATCTCGACATCATCCAGGCCCAGCATGACACTTATCCCGGCGCGGGTGCGCTGCCCACCAGCGACTGGCGGCCGGGCGAGCTCATCGCAGACGCGCATCGCATTCATATTCCTGAGACAGCGCCTGCGCCCGGCCTTTATCATCTGCGGGTAGGCCTGTACGATTACGCCACGGGGACGCGTCTGCCCACCGGCGAGCCCGGCGATTTCGTCACGCTGGGCGCCATCGACGTGCAGCCCCGCACCGAGGCGGGCGTTCCCAATCCCATCCACGTCAATTTCGACGATCAGATCGAGCTGGTCGGCTTTCGGTTCGACAGGCGCAGCCTGCGCCCGGGCGAGACTTTGACCATCGACCTGTGGTGGCGGGCGCTGACGAAGCCAAAGAAGGACTACATCGTGTTCACGCATCTGGTTTATCCGCCCGACGCGGTGTGGGCGGGCCATGACAGCGCGCCTCAGGGCGGGGCCAGCCCCACCTCCGCCTGGCAGCCGGGCCAGATCATCCCGGATCAGCATCAGCTCACCCTGCCCGAGAATGCGCCGCCGGGCGTGTATTTCGTGGAAATCGGCGTCTACCATCCCGACACGGGCCGCCTGTCCGTGAACTTCAGCGACAAGGGCGTGGTTTTGGGCCAGGTGCGGGTGCAGTAGCGCGTC
>JALXAF010000202.1 GCA_026992375.1 Anaerolineae bacterium | reverse complement strand
CGGACTGAACACTGATTACCGAAATGACCGACGCCCTCTATCTGCGCTATCGCCCCCAGACCTTCGAAGATGTGGTCGGGCAGAAACACGTGGCCGAAACCCTGCGCAACGCCCTGCGCCAGGATCGCATTGGCCATGCGTATCTGTTCACGGGCCCACGCGGCACCGGCAAGACCAGCACCGCCCGTATCCTGGCCAAAGCCGTCAATTGTCTGGCCGAGGATGTGAACGAGCGCCCCGACAACGTCTGTCCCATCTGCACCGCCATCAATCAGGGGCGGCTGATGGACCTGATCGAGATCGACGCCGCGTCCAACACCAGCGTGGATGACGTGCGGGCGCTCATCGAGAAGGTGGCCTTCGCGCCCAGCGAGGCCCGCTACAAGGTCTATGTCATCGACGAAGTGCACATGCTCTCCACCAGCGCGTTCAACGCCCTGCTGAAGACTCTGGAGGAGCCGCCCGCGCACGTCATCTTCATTCTGGCCACCACCGAACCCCACAAGATCCCGGCCACCATCCTCTCCCGTTGTCAGCGCTTCGATTTCCATCGCATCAGCACCCAGCAGATCAGCGAGCATCTGGGCGATATAGCGGCGCGCGAGGGGCTCAGCGTCACGCCCGAGGCCCTGGGCATCATCGCCCGCAGCGCCACCGGCTCTATGCGCGACGCCATCAGCCTGCTGGATCAGGTGGCCGCTTACGGGCACACCGAGATCGACGACGAACTGGTACGGGATGTGCTGGGCATGGTCTCGGGGTTGGCCATCAGCGATTTCGTAGACGCGCTGGCCGCGGGGGATCCGGCCGAGGTGTTGACCAAACTCCATGAACTCATCGACAAAGGCGTGGAGCTGAGCCAATTTGTCAATCAGCTCATCGATCAGTTGCGCACTCTGTTGCTGCTGAACGTGGGCAAAGACCCAAAGCTGGTGGATTTGCCCGACAGCCTGCTGGCTCAGGCCCGTAAACAGGCCGCCCGCTTCACTGCTCCCCAGCTTTTGCACGCCATTCGCGCCCTCACCGAGGCGGGCCAAGCCCTGAAGACGCCCTTCGCCGGTTATCTGCCCGTGGAGCTGGCCTTGCTGGATGCGCTCAACGTGGGCGAGACGACCGCGCTCGCGGCGCAACCTACCGCCGCAACTTCATCCCCTCCCGCCCGAACAGGCGCGACTCCATCCGCCCCAACAAAAAAGCCTGCGCCCCAAAAATCGGCCAGGCCCGCGGCCAAACCCGCCGCGCCAGCCGCCAAAAAGACCCCGCCCAGGCGCACATCGGGCTCGACGCCGCCACCGGCTAAAGTCGCCCGCATCGAGGGCGAACTGGGGGATGTGTGGCGGCAGTTGTTGCGGACCATGCGCCGCATCAATCCCAAATTACAGGCGTTGTTGCGTTCGGGCGAGCCAGTGGCCCTGGAAGGAGGCGAATTCTACGTCCGCTTCCGTTATGAGTTTCATCAAAACCAGGTGCGGGCCAGCATCGACGAGCTAAACAAGGGACTGTCCGAAGTTCTGGGACGTCCCATGCAGGCCATCGTCCTGGGCGAAGATGAATCGCCTTCTACGGCCAACGCCAGCCCAGCCGCCAGCGACGAGCCCTCGCCTACGCCCAATTCCGCGCCTGATCCCCAGCCTCCGACAACTGATGCTCCCGCCTCCTCCCTGGCCGACCATCCTGTGGTGCGTCGAGCCGTTGACAAATGGGGAGGGGAAATCGAAAATAACGGATGATCTCCCAATTTGCTCAATCTTCTAATTTCCAAATAGCGATCACATCTTTAGTTTCCGCTAAATGCGAACGTGACAAAAGCGGCTGAATGGTACATCCTTATGAGAGCCACTTCCGGAGACACTCATAAGGAGCAAACCATGTCAACCGCTGTACAAACCATGATACAC
>JALXAF010000201.1 GCA_026992375.1 Anaerolineae bacterium | reverse complement strand
CCCCCGCCAGTCGCTTCGCTCCTTTGCAGGGGAGGGAGCCGCTGGTTTGCAAAGTCTGTTGCAGACGGAGAGGTCTTCCCCCCTGCTTGCGGGGGGAGCGAGGGGGGCTGCCGCAGCAGAAGCCAAGCCAGCGAAAACAGACAGACTACCTTAGCAGTTACGCGTAGATCAGCTTTTTCTGCGTCATCTGCGTTCTATTTATGGAGCAGCCATGTCTCTCTCTCCCCGCCTCGCCCGTCAGATCATAGAGGTGCTCGGCAGTTCGGGCACGCCGCCCCCGCGCGGCATCCAGTATTTCAACGTCGGCAATCAATCCCTGCTGGACGCACTGGACGAATACTACTTCTCGTCCTACCTGCAGGATGGCGGCGCCGCGTTCAAACTGGTGGTGGGCGACTACGGCAGCGGCAAATCCCATTTTCTCTATTGCATCCGCGATCTGGCCTGGAGCCGGGGCTTCGCCGTGTCCAAGGTCGATCTCAGTCCAGTGGAGACGCCCTACAACGACCAACGGGCCGTCTACGCTGCGGTGGCCCGCAATCTCATCTGGCACGAAAGCGACGAGAGCTTGACCGACGAGAAGGGATTGACGCGCTTTCTGGAGGGCACGCTGGAGCGGCTGACCGGTGAGCCCGTCAGCCTGGACCTGCTGAGCAATCCCATCTACCAGGGCCTGGTGGACACCCTGGAGGCCACGCCCATCGACAGCCTGGCCTACAAAAACGCGGTGCTGGCCTATTTCGACGCCCTGATTCGGGATCAGGAGGAATGGCTGGAATCACTCAGTCGCTGGCTCATGGGCGCGACCACCACGCCCGACGACACCAAAATCTTGCGCGGCCTGGGCGTGACGGGCAAGATCACCCGGCCCAACGCATTCCGCATGCTGCGCTCGCTGGCCCAGACCATCCGCGCCCTCTCGTACAGCGGGCTGGTTCTCCTCTTCGATGAAGTGGATCGCATGGCCAGCATCGGCGGCAAAGCCGAAAAACTGGCCACCGACAACCTGCGCGAGGTCATCGATCGCTGCCGGGATGAACTGCCCGGCGCGATGTTCGTCTACGCGGTGCCGCCCCAATTCATCAACGACATCGCGCCCCGTTACCCGGCCTTGCAGCAGCGGGTGCGGGCCGTGGGACGCTTCTCGCGCGTCAACCACTTCAGTCCTCAGATCAGCCTTGAGCATCTGGACCTGGATGAAAACGACCTGATGCTGGCCATTGGCGAAAAGCTCATTCCCATCTACGAAACCGCGTTCGACGTCCAGCTCGATGAGCAAATCCAGTACGCCAATGCGGCCATCCTGGCCAATGTGGCCCGAGACGTGTTCCTGGATGTGAGCCACCGCCGCCTGTTCGTCAAATCCTTCGTCACCGAGCTGGCCCGCCAGCACGCCGCCCCCGAGGGCGAGCATGTCATCTCGGAAGAAGAAGCCATCGCCCTGATCCGCGGACAGG
Organism: Anaerolineae bacterium; assembly: GCA_026992375.1. GTDB lineage: Bacteria > Chloroflexota > Anaerolineae > J102 > J102 > M2005. Next base: position 445 of record JALXAF010000201.1, on the reverse strand, counting down.
TGGATGAACTCAGCGGCGGCGAAACCCCGCCCTATTGAGCCGCACCACTCCTTTTTGATGGCGACTGCTTTGAAAATCGATCTCACGCAAAGACGCCAAGGCGCAAAGGGAAAAAGAAGCAAAAAATCCTTGGCGGCTTTTGCGCCTTTGCGTGAGGCTTCACGTCATTTCGAGGGAGCGCAGCGACCGAGAAATCCCCTTTTCTGTCCGGGCTCGCCCCCGCATCATCTCTCCCCACCTCATCCCTGAATCCGGTTTATGACACCCGCAACGCCGCCAGCTCCCGACATCGGTGACATCGTCGAACACCCCATCTTCGGGCGGGGACAACTCGTGGCCAAATATCGGAATGGAACCCAGTGGCTTGTGCGCTTCGACAATGGGCTGCGGTTCCGGTGTCCCAGACGGGAATTCGCGGGGCAGGAGGATGTCGTTGGGATTACGA
>JALXAF010000200.1 GCA_026992375.1 Anaerolineae bacterium | reverse complement strand
CATCTCGTCGAGCATGCTGGCGATTTCGGCATTCAGCGCCTGTACGCATGTCTGCCCGCGGAGGATGAAGCCGCGGCCGTTCTGGCGTCTAGCGGATTCGCCAGCTACGTGCGCGAATCCCTCTTTCGGCTGAGGCCGTCCGCCCTCCTGCTGGACGACGCCCCGGACGCCGCTCATGTGCGCCCTCAACGCGATATCGACAGCATTGCGCTGCAACGCCTTTCGGATCATTACACCCCGCCCGTGGTGCAGCAAGCGGAAGGCGCAATCGCCAGGGAAAACGGGCCCGCAGATCAGCGCCTCATCTTTCAGAATTGGCGACAATCCGAACGCATGGAGGGGCTGGTGTACGAGTTGAATGGCGACATCCTGGGCGCGGTGCGCATCCGTCGCGGCGGCAAGGGCCACTGGCTTCACTTTCTGGGCGACGCCACCCGTCAGGATGTGATGGCGCAGTTGCTGACCCAGGCCCTGCGTTATCTGCAACAGGATGGCCTGCCCATCTATTGCGGCGTGCGTCCCTACCAGAGCGCGTTGGGTGCGGTGCTGGTGGATCGGGCGTTCGAGTCTGTCACCGAACTGGCGCGTTTCGTCAAATACGCCGCGGTTCGCGTGCGGGAACCGGCCACGAGCAAAAAACGTCTTCTGGCCGAGACCACCTTTCCCGGCGTCATCTCCACCGACGTCGGGCCCAAATCGAAACCGGGCGCCCGATGAAACCCAAAATGCAGCACGGTTAAGAGCGTCCATCCTGCATCTTGACAATTTCGTGTGATCAACGCCTGTCAAAACACGTCAAACGTAAAGCGTCAAACGTCAAAACGTGGGTAACTACCAGGGTCCCGCCACCACTTTTTGCCACGAAAACACGAAGAAGGCAAAGGTACGAAGCCTTTTTCTTTATTTTTTCTTCGTGTCTTCAAAAAACTTCGAGCCTTCGTGGCATTTTCGGGCTTAAAGCCCAGTACGTTAGCAGTTACCGAAAAGGGCTCTTTTTTACGTTTGACAGCCTGCCCTGAGCGAAGCAGAAGGGTTTTACGCATGACGTGCGTTGGCATAAGCGGCCAGCGTTGCTTTTGCGGACATCTTTCCGCTGCAATCTGCACAATCGCCACCTTTCAATCCCATAAGCTTTACTCCATACATGACGCAACAAATTCTGACAGCAACACAACCGAAAATCACCGATGATCTGGACGCCCTTCTGACTGTCTTCCCGCCCGAGATCAGCGCCCGGCTGCGAGAGTTCGGCGACGAGGGCGACCTCATCGAGATCGTAATGGACTTGGGGCGTCGGCCCGAGGCCCGTTACGTGGACGCGGACCGCGTCTTGCTGGAGCGCGAGATCACGGAGGATGACATCGCCTACGTGGTCGAGCGCGTTGGCCAGTTCACCGACGACAACCGCGCGGGCATCACCCGCACCCTGCATCGCATCTCCGCCATTCGCAACCGCCAGGGCAAGGTGGTGGGGCTCACCTGTCGCGTGGGCCGGGCAGTGTATGGCACCATAGACATCATCCAGGATATCGTCACCAGCGGCAAGAGCATTTTGCTGCTGGGCCGCCCGGGCGTGGGCAAGACCACCCTCCTGCGCGAGGCCGCGCGCGTGTTGGCCGACCAGGGCAAGCGCGTGGTCATCGTAGACACCTCCAACGAGATCGGCGGCGACGGCGACATCCCTCATCCTGCGGTGGGCCGGGCCCGGCGCATGCAGGTGCGACGCCCTTCCGAGCAGCACGAGGTGATGATCGAGGCGGTGGAAAATCACATGCCCAAGGTCATCATCATCGACGAGATCGGCCGCGAGCTGGAGGCGGAAGCCGCGCGCACCATCGCGGAGCGGGGCGTTCAGCTCATTGGCACCGCGCATGGTCGCACCCTGGCCAACCTGCTTCTCAATCC
>JALXAF010000199.1 GCA_026992375.1 Anaerolineae bacterium | reverse complement strand
CTCATCCACATTTCGGCGCAAGACGCCGCAGAAGTGGTAAGGCGTCTTAGCGAAAAATTGATGGAGAAAGGATGCGTACGCGACAGTTTCGCGGATGCAGCTCTGGCTCGCGAAGCTGAACTTCCTACAGGTTTGATGCTGGGCGGAGATGTGAACGCGGCCATCCCCCATACCGATGTAGAGCACGTTATCCGCCCGGCAGTGGCGCTGGCGACCCTTGCTCGCCCCGTCATCTTCAGACACATGATCGATCCCACCGAGGAAGTGCCGGTGCAAATCGTCTTTCTGCTGGCACTGGAGCAACCCAAGTCGCAGGTGACGATGCTGCAAGAGGTGGCGGGCGTGCTGCAAAATGCAACGCTTATCGAGCGAATCATGGCGGCCTCCACCGCCGATCAAATCATCGACGCTTTACAAACGCACATCTAACATCGCGCGAAACCACACCAGATGTCGAACATCAGGATTTTGCCTGATTTCAAATTTTTGTTCTTTCATTCCAAAGCGTCAGGAGGCGTTTTATGAACAAACCCAAAGTTGTTCTGGTGGCGTGCGGCACGGCCATCGCCACATCTACGGTTGTCGCCAAGGGAATCGAAGAGGCCATGCGGGAACGCGGACTGAGTGTTACAACCCGCCAGTGCAAGGCAACAGAGATTCGCAGCCGTCTTTCCGGCGTGGATCTGGTGGTTTCCACCACGCCTGTGCCCCATGACCTCGGCGTCCCCGTCATCCAGACCCTGGCTTTTCTCACCGGCATCGGTAAGGAGGATGTGTTGAATCAAATCGAACAGCTATTGAAAGAAAGTTAATTCACCCTGCTCTCTATTCTTTTCTTTCCCCGACGTTTTTCATAGCGCCAATGAACGGAGGTAATTTATCATGGATGTCTTCTTGCAATCTTTGAAATCTTTTGTAGACGCGCTTGGCCCCACCATCATGCTTCCCATCATCATCTTCTTCGTGGCGCTGATTCTGGGGGCAAAGCCTGGCAAAGCTTTTCGCGCCGGCGTCACCATCGGCGTGGCATTCATCGGCATCAACCTGGTTATCGGCCTCATGTGGACCAGCTTGAGCGATGTAGCCCAGGCCATCGTCACCAACACCGGCATTCATCGTGATGTGGTGGATGTGGGGTGGCCTTCGGCCGCGGCCATCGCCTTCGGCTCTTCAGTGGGCCTGTGGGTGATTCCCATTGCTATTCTGGTGAATCTGTTGATGCTTGGGGCTAGACTAACCAAGACGCTGAATGTAGACATCTGGAACTTCTGGCATTTTGCGTTTATTGGCTCGCTGGTTGTAGCCGCGACAGGCAATCTGGTCTATGGTCTCATTGCAGCGGCCATTGCTGCGGCGCTTGCGCTCTTCCTTGCGGATTGGACGGCCAAGGCGGTGCAGCATTTCTATGGTTTGCCTGGCATCTCCATTCCTCATCTCACCTCCGCCCCCATTGTGCCCATCGCCATTGCAGTAGATTGGGTCATCGAAAAAATACCAGGGCTGCGAGATATCGATCTGGATACGGAGAGTATTCGCAAAAAATGGGGCGTCTTCGGTGAGCCTGTGGTGCTGGGTCTGATCATCGGCCTGATTCTGGGCGTTATCGGTTACTACAACGCCGAACAGCCCCTGGTCAAAATTCTCTCCACGGGCATGAATTTGGCTGCGGTGATGTTGCTGCTGCCCCGCATGGTTCAGATTTTGATGGAGGGGTTGATCCCCGTATCGGAAGCGGCTCGGGAATTCATGCAGAAACGGGCCAGCGACCGAGAAATCGATATCGGTTTGGATTCTGCGATCCTCATCGGACACCCCGCGGCCATTGCCAGCGCCCTGGTGCTGGTTCCCATCGCCATTCTGCTCAGTGTGATCTTGCCCGGAAACCGCGTCATTCTCTTCGCCGATCTGGCGGTGATCCCCTTTGTGGTGGCCATGACCGCCCCCCTGATGCGAGGCAACGTCTTGCGTATGATCATCGCAGGAACGGTAACCCTGATCATTGGCTTCTACATCGCCACGGCCATGGCGCCGCTTTTCACCAGCGCCGCCGTCTCTTCCGGGTTTGCCATCCCCGAAGGCGCGGTGCAGGTGACCAGTATTGCGGACGGCTTCATGTGGCCGCCGGCGTTGTTCGTTGGCCTTGTCAAGGTGCTGGGCGGAATCCTGGGCCTGGCCGTCATCTTGCTGCTTCTCGCTGTGGCCATGTACTTCTACAAGAAGCACACCACGGCCTGGGAAGTGGCCGCCGGTGCGCCGAAGCCCGAACCTGAAGCCGCCGCCTGATTCTCTCTCGACTTTCCACCATCGCCTGATGTGGCGCATGTCCATCACGCGCCGCATCAGGCTCTTCGAGGATATTCCCATGCCAGCCGTCACCCTGACCGTCAATCATCCCGCCGGATTGCACGCCCGGCCCGCCGCTGCATTTGTGAAGACCGCGGCGGCTTTTCCCTGTCGCATCACTGTGCGCAATGTCCATGATGACACCCCGCCCGTCAACGCAAAGAGCATTCTCAGCGTCCTTACCCTGGGCGTGCATCAGGGCTATGAGATCGAAGTCGAATCTCAGGGGGAGCAGGCCCAGGAGGCGTTGGACGCCATCGTCAACCTCATCGAAAGCAATTTCGGAGAATCCGAATGATGCAACGCTGGCAGGGGCTGCCTGCATCTGACGGCATCGCCATTGGCCCGGCCTGGATCTTTCGCCCCCGGCAGATACAGGTTCAGCGACGACATGTGCAGGATGCCGACGCAGAATGGCATCGCCTGGAGACCGCAGTGGCGCAGGCGCTGGCCCAGTTGGATGTCCTGGCCGTGCAAGCCCGAGCCGCAGTGGGAGAGGAGCAGGCGGCCATTTTCGAGGCTCATGCTCTCTTCCTGAGCGATGAGGAGTTGTTGGCCATGCTGCGTCAGGCCATTTTCTCCGAACATGTCAATGCCGAAGCCGCGGTGGAGCAAAGTTTCGAACATTATGCGGCTTTGTTGCTATCTCTGGATAACGAGTATTTTCAGGCCCGGGCCCAGGATGTGCGTGATGTGAAACGACGCCTGTTGCGGATTCTGTCGGGCTGCGAATCAGAAGGAGCTGTTTCGCCTTCGCATCCAGCGGTGATCCTCGCCGAAGACCTCACGCCTTCCGATACGGTTCAATTCGAGCGCAACAAGATATTGGGGCTCTGCACGGTGCGCGGCGGCCCCACCTCCCATACGGCGATTCTGGCCCGGGCTCTGGGCGTGCCCGCGATCGTCAGCGCACCACTGGCGCTGGATGCAATCCCGACCAACGCGACGGTGATTCTGGATGGCGACACGGGTGAAGTGACGCTGAATCCCACCGAGGAGGCGATGGCCCAGGCGAGAAGGAGACAACGGCAATGGCTGGCGCGACGCACCAAAGCGATTTCGACGGCGCATGAGCAGGCCGTCACCATGGACGGTCATTCTGTCGAGGTGGTCGCCAATGTGGGCCGAATTGAAGATGTGCAGCAGGCTCTGGACATGGGCGCCGAAGGCGTCGGACTCTTCCGCACCGAGTTTCTCTATCTCGATCGCTCAGCCATGCCCACTGAGGAGGAGCAAATCCAGGTCTACCGGCAGGTGTTCGAATTGCTGGACGGGCGACCGGTGGTGGTGCGCACCCTGGATATCGGTGGCGATAAACCGGCTCCCTATCTCGATCTGGCCCCAGAGCCCAATCCATTTCTGGGGTGGCGGGCCATTCGCATGATGGACCAACGCCCGGACGTGCTGCAAGCGCAACTTCGAGCGCTGTTGATCGCCGCCGGGCGGACCGACGCGGATCTTCGTATCATGCTTCCCCTTGTTTCCCGGCTGGACGAGGTGAGAGGGGCGCGGGCGCTGTTGGAGGATGTCAGAGAATCTCTGGTGAAGACGGGAACGCCCATTCCCCTCCGACTACAATTCGGCATGATGGTGGAGACGCCCGCCGCCGCGTTGCTGGCGCATCATTTCGCTGACGAGGTCGATTTTTTCAGCATCGGAACCAATGATCTCACCCAATACACCCTGGCGGTGGATCGCACCAACGAGCGAGTGGCACATCTGGCCAGCCCCTACCATCCCGCGGTGCTGCGTCTCATCGCCATGACTATCGCAGCCGCTCACGAGCGAGGCAAATGGGTGGGCCTGTGCGGCGAGTTTGCGAGCGATGTCCTGGCCGTCCCCATCCTCTTGGGATTGGGATTGGATGAGTTCAGCATGGCTCCCGCGGCCATCCCCCGGGTGAAAGAGGCAATCCGGCATTGGCATCTGCCTCGCTGCCAGGAGATCGCCCGGAATGTATTGGAATTTCCCACAGCCGAGGCAGTCGAGGATTATCTGATGGAGAACATGCAATGAGCGTTATTCACAGATTTCGGGGCGAAACCGATGGATGGGACTGGGAAGATGTGCCGGTGGAGAGGATCGCTCCCGGCGTCACCGCCCGCCGGTTCATCAGCCGACGCGATGGATCAGATCATCTGGAATTGCGCTATTTCGAGCTACAACCGGGTGCAGGCAGCCACTACGAAGCTCACAATTATGAACACGCTGTGTTGGTATTGCGCGGGCAGGGTGAAGTGGCGCTGGGAGAACAGGCATTCCCGGTTTCGAGGGGGGATGCTATCTTCATCCCTGCGGATGAAAAGCACCAATTCCGGGCCTCGACGAATGAGGTCTTTGGTTTTCTGTGCACAGTGCTCGACCCTGAATTCAGAAAAAAGGTGTACGGGCCACCGAGACGGGTGTATTTCGATTAGGTTGATAATATCAAATTTAACGCGTAGTTTCGACGTAAATCCAATCGATAAATGTTTTGGGTGCGTCCCCACCGAGTTGTGGCCAGCCGGGCGCTCTGGTCGAATGAATCTGTCTCTATAATCCAACATGGATTCGAATTCCTCGCGAATTTCTAGTACAATATCGATTGAGTTGGATGTCATGGTTCTCCCCTGAGTGGTTGGCGGTTGCACGTCGCCCTCATTTTACCAAATTGACTATGTCTCCAACTCATCTAGGACGCACCCAAAAGCTGATCTCGCGCAAAGTCGCCAAGACGCGAATTTTTTCTTTGCCTTTTTTTCTCTGCGATTCTTCGTCTTTGCATGAGACATTTTCTTGCCCAGTGAGCCAGGATTTCATTGATAAGGTGCGAATTGGAGCCATAATCATGTTACGGCACGCCCTAATCACCCTCTCACATAGCAACAAGATGCAGCGGCTTACCAGAGATTTTCCACCAGCCCGACGCGTTGCGAGACGGTTTGTGGCCGGAGAAAAACGGGAAGACGCTTTGACCGTCATTAAACAATTGAACGATATGGGGGCCTTCGTGACGCTGGATTATCTGGGGGAGCACGTCAGCGACAAGAGGCTAGCCCGGGCCAGCGCCGAAGAATACAAAACCGTTTTGAGCGAGATCGCCGAGAATAGTTTAAAAAGCGGCGTTTCTCTAAAATTGTCGGCCATGGGCCTGCACATCGATATCGAATTCTGCTATGAGACTGTGCGGGAGATCGTCGCACTGGCCAGCGAAAAGAAACGATTTGTCCGTATCGACATGGAAGAATCGGCGTTGGTGAATATCACCCTGGCGCTGTATCGACGTTTGCGCAAAGATTTCGACAATGTGGGAGTAGTGCTGCAGGCTTATCTGCACCGCACCCGCGACGATCTTCAGGGCCTGATTGATGACGGCATCGCCGATGTTCGTCTGGTGAAAGGGGCTTATGACGAGCCTCCCGAAATCGCCTGGCAAGATCGCGAGAAAATACAGAAGGAAATCATCGCACTTGCGGAGATGATGCTTTCGCCCGAGGCCCGAGACCGGGGCGCACGCATGGCGCTGGGCTCCCATGACGATGTGGTTTACAATGAAGTCATCAGGTTCGCCAGCGAAAACGACATCGATCCACAAAGCTGGGAGATCCAATTCCTGTACGGCATTCGGCGCGATGAGCTCAAGCGACTGTTGTCCCAAGGCGTGAGGATGCGAGTCTACGTCCCCTACGGCGAATCCTGGTATCCGTATTTCATGCGTCGTTTGGCCGAACGTCCCGCGAATCTCATGTTCTTCCTGCGCGCTGCGGCGGGAAAATAGTCGACAGAGGCAATCCCTTGAAGCGGAACATGGAGAGCTGCTCCTACGGCGTTTCATACTAGTCCAACCACCATGAACTCACGTCTTTTGATGATTATCAGCCCGCTTGTGGGCGCGCTGTCGCTAGCGGGCCTGGGCGCGATGGTTTACAATACGACGCCTTCCAACGCTCTGACAGTGCTGGCGTTGCTATTGGTGTTGTTGGCTGTGACGGGCCTGACCGCGCCTTTCTGGCGTCTGTTTCTGCGGAGAATCCTCTCAAAAAGGAGTGGCAGGGAGATAACGGGCATGGGATTGCGATTTGGTCTTTGGAGCGGCGTTTTTGCAACGGGCGTGCTCTTGCTGCAAGTGCTCGGATTCATGAATCAGGTGTTGATCCTGGCGCTTCTGGCCTTGTTGATCATGATCGAGATGCTTTTTCAACAAAACACCGATACAAAACGCCCTTCGCGCAAGACGCGACGGTAGGCGCCTCGTTCGCCATTGCCAACAGCAAGACCCTCTTTTGCGGGAGAGCGCAACAAATTAGCGCCTGGGATGCGGCGGACCTGGCAAGTGCAGCGTATCTTTTATTGCCCCGTACAGCCAAACT
>JALXAF010000198.1 GCA_026992375.1 Anaerolineae bacterium | reverse complement strand
GAGCGCCAATGGCAGATAAATGCGGCCTGCGGCGATGAGGCCCAGATAGATGCCGAAGATAGCAAGGATGCTGAGGGTGACGAGGCCGTTGAAGCCTGCCCGGGTGACGATAAGTCCTCCGGCGATGCTCAGGAGGATGGTCAGAAACCAGGGAACGAAGGTGATGGAGCCCCAGGCGAAATCGAAGGCGATGAGCAGGATGGTGGCGAAAATCAATTGCAGATAGGTGCTGGCGGTCGGCCAGCGCATGACCGCCGCCCAATAAATCAACAATCCCGCCATATCGAGGGCCAACACCCCGGCCACGGCCATGCCCTGAAAAGTGGGGATGAGCTGCATCAGCACTAACGCCAGCAGCACCGCGTCGACGGCCAGCCGCACGACCACATAGATTTTGGCCCGATCGAGCGCAATGGCCTTTTCATCTGTCTGGATGAGTTCCTGTGTGGGGAAAGACATGATCGACGCGAATGAGCGAATCAACGAGGCGCGCCCGCCGGATTTGTGCGCTGGCGCAATTGCTTTTCGAAATCGGAGAAAACGATACGCGCGGTCAGATTGACGCTGAGCGGCGTGACCGAGACGACGCGATCAACGGCGAAAGCGTAGATGTCGGAATCGGGCTCCACCTGACTGGCATCCACCTGCACCTCGTAATCCATCACCGAGGGCTCTTCGGGGCGATTGCGGTGGGTGGGCAGAGAGATGTAATAGGGAAATCGGCTCTGACGGGTCAGTCGCCAGGGCGTTTCGGCGGTGGCGGTGGCGGGAATGTCGATCTTGAGGACAGAGACATCCTCGGGCCATGGCGTGGCGGTCAGCGCCAGGCGAGCGAATGTGCGCAGCCAATGGCGGGCTCCCCGCCAATCCACGTCTTGCCCATGATTATAATGGTATTCCTTTTTCGTCTCCAACGAAACCGCCAGTGAGGGAATGCCCATGTCGCCGCCCTGCAAGGCCGCACCCACCGTGCCCGACACCATGGTACTGTTGCCCAAATTCTCGCCATAGTTGACGCCGCTGACCACCAGCGAGGGCGTGCGTCCGGCGCAATCCAGCACGCCATAGAGCACGCACTGCGCGGGGGAGCCATCCAGATGATATGCGTGATAAAGCCGCCCGTTATGTTCCAGCTTGAGGGGATAAATGCGCCCGTCGAAAGTGGGCGGCAAACTACGAGACATGCCCGTCTGCTGCCGGGTGGGTGCTATAATCAATAATTCACCCAGATCGGCCAGGGCTTCGATTGCCGCATGCAGGCCCGGTGAATGAATGCCATCGTCATTGGTGACGAGGATAAGAGGTTGTTCCATATTTGCAGGAAAATTGCCGAACGAATTTTATGAAAAAAACGTCTTAATGAGTAGGACGATCCTTTACCAGGCCATCTCTGCTCAGATGCGCCCAGGATTGTCACAGGCATAGGATAAATGCAGAGAGGTTTGCTGTCAAAGGAGGCGCTGACGCGATGAAACGTTTTCATCTCATTCCACTCATCTCACTCACGCTGATTTTGCTCTTTGTCGGCGTCGGGTTGACCGCCACGCCAGCTCCGCTGCCATTCCTGGCCCGCGAGATCCCGCTGGCGACAACGAGGGCGAAGGAATCTCTGGATGCGCTGGCGATCAACGCCAACAACGAATATCTGGCGCTCTGGCAGGTGGATGCCGGGAATGGCAACATCGATATCTGGGCCCGACGGGCGGCGCTCCGGCCCGATTTCCACTGGCTGGGTGACGCTTTTGCCGTGGCGAATAGCGACAGACCCGAATTCGCGGCCGCCGCAGCTTATGATCCGATCAAGGATGAATTTTTGATCGTTTATGAATACGATTATAGCAATGACGACCACGACGTGCGCGCCCAACGGGTGGCGGGCTCCGCCAACGCGTCCGCCAGTCTGCTCGGGGCGTCTCTGCCTGTGGCCGTGACCACCGGCTTTGAGCGCGCGCCTAACGTCAGCTTTCTCGCCGCCACTGGACAATATCTGGTCGTCTACGAGATGGATGGCGACGTGTGGGGCCGGCGCGTGGCCCGCCGGGGAGAAGGCGATCAGGGCGGCGATTTTCTGGGTGATGAGTTCCCCATCGCGGCGGAGGCGGACCGAGAGGAGACCAGCCCGGCAGTGGCCGCGGCCGAGAACGAGGGCTATTTCATGGTGGCGTACAATTACGCCTTCAGCCCCGCGGATGATGATGTGCGGGCGCAACGGGTGCGCGGACAAAGGCAAAATGCTGAAGAATTGCTGGGTGAACATTTCGTCCTGGCCGATTCTGCAGACAGGGAAAACGCGCCCGCCATCGCCTATTCCCGAACAGTCAACGCCTTCATCATCCTGTGGCAGGTGGCGATTCCCTTCAATTACGATGTGCGCGGGGTCTGGGTGGACGCGGCTAATCTCTTCGACAAGCCCATCATCGGCAAGGCGTTCGACATCGCCACAGATGTATTGGCCATGGAGGCCGCGCCTGCCGTGGATGTGGACATCGTGAGCGGAGAGGTCATCGCTGCGCTTTCTTATGCCGAGATGTGGGGGGCCTGGAGTCGTCCGGCGCAGGTGTGGCTGAACGCGGATCCCCGCTCGGCGCAGCGCATCGTCCGCCCGCTGCAAGTCCTGCCCGAACGCCCCTTCCTCACGCAAAAGCCGCGCGTGCGCCTGGTTCCGGGCCAAAATCGCTTCTTGATAGGATACACCGCGCGCTGGGGAACCAGCAACACCGCGGATCAGGACGCTTATTTGCTGATGGCAAGTCGCAGCGGTCTCTCACTTCCGCTCATTTTGCTTCGTAAATAGAATAATCGCTACTTGCTGAAGGTTTGCAAAGTCCACGTTGGGCGAGCTTGCAACAGGCGTGATGCGTAATGCGTAATATGTGAGATCGTCACGCATTACGTATCACGAAGCTGGCTGCCCGCGCGTCCCTGGCCGACAAGTATTTTCATTCCTTCTCGGCGGGCTGCCGATTATCGCGTTCGCTTCGATTGCCATTGCTGGAAAGCTGGGATAAAATCACGGTGCAAGCAATCCCAATTCACCGCTCCTTGGAAAATACCATGAATCAGTCCAATCCCTTTGCTGGCAAACTCATTTTGGTGGTGGATGACGAACCGCGCATGATCCGGTTCGTGCAATACAACCTTGAACTGGAGGGGTTTCGCGTTATCGTCGCACACAACGGGCTGGAGGCCATCGAAAAAGTGCGCACCCAGTTGCCCGATCTGGTCATCATGGATGTGATGATGCCCGAAATGGACGGCTTCGAAGCGCTGAAGCAGATCAGAGAGATCTCCGACGTGCCGATTATCATGCTCACAGTCAAAAACGAGGACGAGGACAAACATCTGGCTTTTTCCAGCGGCGCAGATGATTACCTCACCAAGCCGTTCAGCCCGCAAGAGCTGGTGGATCGAGTGAAGGCGGTGCTGCGGCGGGCGTCCGGGCCATCTTCCACCGGCTCACAGATATTGAAGGTGGACGATCGGCTGCAGATCGATTTCGCCAGCCGCGAGGTTATCGTCGAGGGCAAACGTCTCAGCCTGCGTCCCACCGAATGGCGATTGCTTTATCATCTGGTGAAAAACGCCAATTGGGTCATGCCAGCGGAGCTGCTTTTGCAAAAGGTGTGGGGATTCGAATACAAGGATGACGTACAATTGCTGCGACTTTACATCGCCTATCTGCGCAGCAAAATCGAAAAAGACACCAGCAATCCGCAGTATATCGTCACCGAACGCGGCGTGGGCTACAAATTCGTGATGCCGGAAAAAGAGGGAAGCGCCTAGAGGATGTTATGCACTTTGGCCTCGTCAAATGGGATATCGCGATATGCGCTCGCGGAATTCGCCGCGGATAACGCGGATGCGCGGAACGAGATGAGCATTCTAATGAATCGCTAACATTGATCTGATATGAAGCTAACGCGCATGAGGGATAGTAAAGATGTCAAATGTCACATGACACATTCCTATCATCTCGCAATCCCCTGAAATGGAGGTGGAACGATGACTCTGGTTCGTCGCTGGGATCCCTTCCGCGAAATGGCCGAATTGCGCGCCACCATGGATCGCCTGTTGAACGAGACCCGCAATTTGCCCGTTTCATCCGAAGACAGCATCTGGATGCTGCCGCTGGATGTCAGTGAAACCGAGGACGCTTTCATCGTCAAGGCTTCTCTGCCTGGCGTCAATCCTGATGACATCGACATCAGCATCACCGAAAACGTGCTGACCATCAAGGCGGAGATTAAGGCCCAGAAGGAGATCGAAAACGCCCGGTATCATCTGCAAGAGCGGCGATACGGCACATTCTCTCGATCCATCACGCTGCCCACCACAGTGAACGCAGATGCGGTGGATGCAGTCTATGAGAACGGCGTGCTGACTCTGAACATCCCCAAAGCGGAAGAGGTGAAGCCTCGCAAGATCGAAGTGCACACGCACAAGATGATCGAAGGCGAATCAAGCAAGGTTGATTGAATCGTCTTCCAGGACATCGAGGGGGCGGAGCATTTGCACGGCAAACTCCGCCCTTTCTTTTTGCCCGAAAAACGTATACGATTGAAACATTCCGTTGCGATCATGGATTCCGCCCGCACTGCTTTCCGGTATTGTCTGACAGCCCTGCTGGCCGATGCGCTCAGCGTCTTCCGTCTGGGCGTGGCGGCAGCCATCCTCTGGCTGGGCTGGACGGATGGCCGCGCCGCGCTGACGACGGTGGTTCTGCTGGCTTCCGCCGGGTGGATTAGCGACAGTCTCGACGGACCTCTGGCCCGACGCAGTCCTTGCCCCACCAAACTGGGCGCTTTCGACTATCCACTGGATGTCACGCTCACCTGGGTGGAATTCATCTACGCCGCGATGGCGGGCTTTCTGTCTCCCATCTTCGTATCAGGGTACACTGCTCTCGCTCTGACTTTCACCCTTTGGTTTCGACGCAAAGCCGTGTTGGTGCTTTTCATGCGCGGCATCGACATCATGGCGTTGACTATCGTGCTGCAACATGCGCCGACGTATCTGCTGCCGCTGCTCTTTTGGCTTGTCATTTTGGCCTATGTGCATCGAGCGCGCGCGCGTCGCGACATCCCCCGCTGGTTCGATGAACTGGCCTGTCTTTTTCATCTCAAACGAAACATCCTTGATGAGGAGTAAATAACTGTTAGAAAGGAGGCGATACTTCATGCCATTCGACACCCCTATCCACACCAACCAACACAGCATCGATCGCGTCATCAATGCTGGGCTGCCAGTTATTCTGGTTTTCTGGCGAAACAACTGCCCGCCCTGCGATCAACTCAATCCAGCGCTGGAGCGTCTGGCCAGGGATTACGCGGGCAAGCTGCTGGTGGCGAAAGTGGACGCCAGCAGCGAAAAAGACCTGCTCAAGCGCTTCAATGTCTCGACGCTGCCTGGCGTCGTCTTCATCAAAAACGGCCGCTCCGAAGCCGTGGCGGGCGGAGCCATCAGCGAAAATGATTTGCGGCGCTGGGCCGATTATCTGATCCGCGGCGGCGCGCGCCCGGGCATCCCCTCGGGCCCGGGCATCTCGCTGATTTCCTCCCGGCCTGCCGCTTCCCCGCCGCCCTCTCATCGCAATGGCGGCTCCCGGCCCGCGGGCGCAGGCGCGGCGCCTAAGGCTTACGATCATCCCGTGCATCTCACCGACGCCACTTTCGACCAGATGGTAATGCACGCCGACACGCCCGTGCTGGTGGATTTCTGGGCGCAATGGTGCGGGCCCTGCCACATGATCGCTCCCACAGTGGAGGCTCTGGCAAAAGAGTTTTCGGACAAGCTGCTGGTGGGCAAGCTGAACGTGGATGAAAATCCCCGCACCGCGTCCCGCTACGGCATTATGAGCATCCCCACTTTGCTGGTTTTCAAAAACGGACGCGTGGTGGATCAGATCGTGGGGGCGTTGCCCGCTCCGGCGCTGCGCCAACGGATCATGCAACATCTTCGATAGCAGCCCGCACGAAGGGATCACAAAACAAAAAGGCAGCCTGCTCATGCGAGGGCTGCCTTTTTATGTTCGATTGAAGTCGATTTAGTACACGTTTGCAACTATCAACGTACTCGACTTTAGCCTCAAGAAGCCACGAAGATATTCTAAGTTTTGTCAAGGGGTGTTTTGAGGCAAAATTCCGTCAAAAAAACTGCACATTAACAGCCCGAAGTTTTTCGAAGACACGAAGGGAAAAATAAAGAAAAACACTTCGCGCCTTCATCTTCTTCGCGTCTTTACGTCCTTTGGGGTTTGTTAACCGGGGTGCGTTAGCAGTTACGATTGATGAGTGATGATTAAAGTGGAAACCACGCTGAGTTATCTAACGAAAATTCTTTAACAAATCGTTGAAAAACCACAAAGAACACGAAGGTACAAAGGCACGAAGAAAAGGATGAAATAAAGATTTCTTGGTGTCTTTGTGCTCTTAGTGGTATGGCCATCCAGATTGGAATTTGTAAAAAGACTTTTCAAGACCTACTTGATGCCACCTTTGCTCATTAGTCATCAATCATTGCTCGATGTCATTAGCGACATGATGCCAGATATGAAGATAGTGCAAATTTATTTCTGTAAAAATGAGTATCCTGTGGAGCTGAATGAAGTGAAGGTTGTGGGCTGATGGATATGTGGACAACCTTCCGCAAAAACAGCTCCAGGTTGACGCACATACCCACAGCCCCGACGACGGCTACGA
>JALXAF010000197.1 GCA_026992375.1 Anaerolineae bacterium | reverse complement strand
CACTGACATGCTCCTTAGCAATTTGCTTTGCTGAAACGCTGCTCGATGGCGGTGATTTTGGCCACGCGCCGGGCGTGACGGCCGCCGCCCCAGGGCGTCTCGAGCCAGGTTTTGACGATTTCCCTGGCCTTGTCCAGATCGATCATGCCCGCGCCCAGGGTGAGCACGTTGGCGTGATTGTGCTCGCGGGCGTTGCGGGCCGTGGCCGCATCATAGCACATGCTGGCCCGCACGCCGGGCAGCTTGTTGGCCGTCATGGCCGATCCAATGCCCGCGCCATCGATGATGATGGCCGCGTCCGCTTTGCCCTGCATGACCATGCTGGCCGCGGAAAAAGCGAAATCAGGATAATCCACGCTCTCGCGGCTATCCGTCCCCAAATCCATCACCCGGAGCCCCAGCGATTGCAGCCAGGGGATGAGCTGCTGTTTCAGCTCGAAGCCGCCATGATCCGCAGCGATGGCGATGGTGCGGGGCGCGGCTTCCGGGGCGGACGGGGCGTCAGCCTTCGCCGCGGGCGATGTCTCGTCGCTCAACACATCCAGCAGGATGCGCCGCACCAGGGCGCGAACTTCCTGTTCGTTCGGGATCATGGTTCCGACTCCATATCGGGATGTTGCAGGAATCGAAAATGGTCGAAGGGGAAATAAATCAGCCAGGCTTTGCCGATGATGAAATGGCTTTGCAACGGCCCCCAACTGCGCGAATCGCTGGAGCCGCTGCGGTTGTCGCCCATCACAAAGTATTCATCTTCACCCAGCGTGATCGGAGCGATGGTGTCACTGCTCTTATTTTTGACGTAGTCTTCAGGCGGCAAAGGCTTGCCATCGATGAAAACCTGCCCATTCTGGATAGCGATGGTCTCACCCGGCAGGCCGATGATGCGCTTGACGAAATCCCGCTCCGGGCCGTAAGGATATTGGAAGACGATGATGTCCCCGCGAGCAGGCTCTCCCACGAAATAGCTCAGGCGACTGACGATGAGCCGGTCTCCCTGCATCAGGGTCGGGAACATGCTGCTGCCTTCGACGACGAAATTCTGGAAGACGAAGGTGCGGAAGAAGACGATGAGCAGGCCAGCCAGCACCAGCGTTTGCAGCGTCTCCCAGATGACGCTGCTCACGGAACTCTGTTGGGAGCGGGCGGCCGGAGCGGGCGCCACGAGCTCGACGGGGACCACGGGCTCGGCAGGAGCCGGAAATGGCTCGGAAACAGCGTCCGCCGCGTTTGCAGGCGGCAATGCCGGGGAGGATGGGGGATCGGTGTAGGGTGAATCGGGCACGAAGTTTCCTCTATCCGATAGCGGAATTGATGGGCATTATAGCACCTTTTGTCGGGCCGGAGCAAAGGGTTTTCGACCACGCGACGGCCTGCCAGAGCAAAAAAGACCTCCGGGGAGGAAACGCCGCGGAGGCCGCGCCGATTGTCGCCGAAAAGATCGGCGTCGATGACGGGATCAGGCCAGTTCTCGCCCGAAGGGCGCCAGGGCCAGAGGGATGAGCTTGAAATGCTGTTTGGCGAAGGGAATGCCAATGATGGTGATGGCCAGGATAACGCCCGAAACCAGGTGCACCAGAGCAATCTCCCAGCCGAAGAGGATAATCCAGATGACGTTGAAGATGATGCTCAGAAGCGACCCCGCGTTCTCGGTGGCGACGACTCTTTTGCCAAAGGGGGCCAGATTGGCCACGCCGATCTTGATGGACTGGATGCCGAAGGGAATGCCGATGATGGTGAGCATCAGGCCGAGACCGCCGAAGATGTAGCCCAGGCTGGCCAGAAAGCCGCCAAAAACGAGCCAGATGATATTGCCTAAACAGGTCATAATCAATTCACAGCTCCTTTAATCTGGATGAACGGTTCCACTGAAAAAACTTCACTGCGGAGGCGCAAAGCGCACGGAGGAAGAAGAAACGCTGGTTTGGAAAAATTCTCTGTAGGCTATCAGTATTTTCTCCGTACATCCGTGGCGAAAGGAGCTTTTTGCAGTGGAGCCAGGAGCAATGAACAATGATCAAAGACGGGAGCAGTGCAGTTTTCACTTTAATCATCACTCATTGATCATTGAAATGCCCCTTGCCTGTCAGATCAACATTCCTTTGGTGGATGGCACGCCAGAGCGGCGGGAATCGGGCCGGGAGGCCACATCCAGCGCCCGGCCAAAGGCCTTGAATAGAGCTTCGCATTGATGATGATCGTTACGGCCATATTCCACCCGGGCGTGCAGATTCATGTTCGCATGAATCGCCACGCTCTCGAAGAAGTGGCCGATGAGATCCGTGCCCAGACCGCCGATGCGGGGCGTATGCCAGTCGGCCCGGAAGACGCAGTAGGGCCGTCCGCCCAGATCGATGGCGACGAAGGCCAGGGCCTCATCCATGGGCGTGTAGCTGTGGGCCGTGCGCACGATGCCCGAATGATCGCCCAGGCCCCGAGCGATGGCCTTGCCCAGACAGATGCCCACATCCTCTACGGTGTGATGTTCGTCGACGTGCAGGTCGCCCCGGGCCTCGACGCTGAGATCGAACAGTCCGTGGTGTGCAAACAGCGTGAGCATGTGATCGAAGAATCCAATGCCCGTATCGATTTGCGCCCGGCCGGAGCCGTTCAGGGTCAGAGACAATTTGATGTCCGTTTCGTTGGTTTTGCGGGTGATGGTGATCATAAGTTTGCTTTGAAAATAGCGTAATCGCTGATTGCTGAAGGTTGACAAATCCAACGTCAAGCGGATCTGCAACCGGCGTGATGCGTAATTCGTAATGCGTGAGGTCGTTACGCATCACGCATTACGGCTCTCTTACGTCATTTCGAGGGAGCGCAGCGACCGAAAGGGTGAGGGTAAGTGCGTCGCACCTGGGAATGACGTGACAAAGGATTTTCATTGCCCGAAGGAGGGAGGCGGAAGCTGGCCGCCGCAGTGCAATCGATACCATGCCGCCTCTTGCGGATAATGTTCGAGGGCCTGTTGGCGGGCCTGCTCCCCCATCTCGGCGGCGATGGGGAGTTGCTCCTTGATCGCGTTGGCGTGATAGCGGGGAAGCGTCAGCAGCGGATCGCCGATGTTCCTATCCGCCTCCTGCAAGGGAATCCAATTAAACATGATCGGGCCATTTGGATAGATGGTGAAGCCGATCTTGAAGCCCGCCTGACGCGCGGTGCGCACCGCGTAGCGGGTGTAGTTGCCTCCGGGCCAGATGTAGGCGATGGGGCGATAGCCGAAATGCTCCTCGAAGTAGGGGATGGGCCCGTAAATCTCCTCACGGATAGTCTTTTGGGGCGTGCCGGGCAGGATGTAAATATGGCGCAGGCTGTGACATTGCACATCCACGCGGCCGGTGGCGTAAAGCGCTTCGATCCGCTCCCACAGGCCCGGAATGTTATCCGTGTTGCTGATGATCCAGGATGAGATGACCGTCCAGTCGTATTTTTTGAGGAAGGGCATGAAATCTTCCTGGATCACCGGCACGCGGCGGTCGTCCACGAAGAGCATCAGCGAACGGGGCGGGATTTTGGCGTTATGGTACAGAAAATCGACGGCCTGCTGTGCGGTGATGGTCTGAAAGCCCAGGCGATGGGCTTCACGCATGGTTTGTTTGAAATAGGTCCGATCCACGCCCCGTTCGCCCTTGGCGTGTTTCACCCGATGATACATCACCGGTGCGATAATGGTACCCGGCGCGGCGTTGTCTGGATCCCAACGCATCCGCAGGTATTCGCATGTATCGTCGATGTAGGTCACCGGTTTGGCCACGCGCAAAACGCCTTTGCTCTGGAAGAGGGGCGGCGGCTCGGGCGTGATGTTGGGATCCATGGTCGCGCGGGGCTGCGGCGTGGCGGTGGCTGGGGCGATTGTGGCCTGTGGCCCGGGGCTGGGTTCCAGGTGGATGATCACGGGCGTGCGTTGCACCGCAGCGCCATTATCCCCGCCGCACGCAACCAGCGCGCCCGCCAGCATGATGATGAGGGAGCCCCACAAAACGGCTTTGCGCAACCGCGCCATTGCAGTCATAATCGCCTCAAGAGAGTTGTCAAACGCTCGGTTTGTTCGGGCAGCCCTGCGCTGATGCGGATGAAATCCCTCAGCCCTGGCTTATCGTAATAGCGAATGAGCGCGCCTTCTTCGAAAAGTCGTCGATGCAGCTCCCTCGCGGAGCGGCCTTCCACCCGGCTCAGCACGAAATTCGCCTGGCTGGGCAGGGGATGGAAGTGGGGGATCTCCTGCAGGATGTGATAGAGCCGCTCACGCTCCTCTCTGATGAGCTGGATGCGGGCCCGCAGCGTGGGCAGATCCTGCAGGCTGGCCAGGCCCGCGACCGTGGCTGCTACATTCACATTGTAGGGCTGCTTGAACTTCCACAGAGCCTCCATCAGGGCCAGGGGGAAGACGCCGTAGCCCAGGCGCAGGCCCGCCAGGCCCGCCCATTTCGAGAAGGTACGCAACACCGCCAGGTTGGGCGTCTGAGGGACGAGCGGGGCAGCGGATGGGGCGTCCGCGAATTCGATGTACGCCTCATCCACCACCACCAGCAGGGGCAGCGCCAGCAAGCGCTCCAGGTCTTGCCGCGAGATGAGCCCGCCATCGGGGTTGTTGGGGGATGTGAGGAACAATATCCTGGCCCGGCCTTTGCTCTGCGCCACCGCGGCCTCGATGTCCGCTACATTCAGGCTGAAATCCTCCCGCCGCGGCGCGTCGATGACCTGGCCCAGGCTGAGGCGGGCGTCGAAATCGTACATGCCAAAGGTGGGCGGGCAGTTGATCACCACGTCGCCTGGCTGTAACAGCACCCGGCAGAGATAATCGATGAGCTCATCCGCGCCATGCCCGGGCAAGATGTATTCGGCCGGGACGCCCGCGTATTCGGCCAAAGCCGCGCGCAGCTCGGTCTGCTGCGGATCGGGGTAGATGTGATACCAGGGATAGCTCTGCAACGCCTCGATGACCCTGGGCGACGGGCCGTAGGGATTCTCGTTGGCATCCAGCTTGATGATGTCGGCGGGATCGCGACCCATCTCGCGGCTCAGGGCCTCGAAGGGCTTGACGGGTGCGTAAGGGGCCATCCGGGCGATGTCGGGCCGGATGAGACGGGAGAGCAGTTCGTCGGGCATGGGGTTGGTACGGTCGGCGGGAGTCAGACGCGCCATCCATCACAAGTGCCGCGTCTCGCTCCTCTTGCCGAAACAGGAGGAGATCGATGGGATGTCTGGGGGCGCATCAGTTTAGTCGACGCTACCACTTTTTGCGCTTTGCTTCCACTGGCTCGATGAATGTTTACCAATTAAATTGGTCATGGTGGCGTTTGCTGCGCTCGTCCGGGGACTTCATCCCCCGGCGCTGGCGGCGGACGCGAAGCGTCCATCAGCCTATGACCAGATTATTTTGTCAATGTCCATCATCCAGCGTTTAGAAAACGGAATGAGCGACTAAGTTGATACAGTGTTGTCATTTCTAGCCCATTTTACACGGAGCCCGCAATGAGATACAATTCGGGCCATGAAGATATTCATCCATGGCCTCATCGGCAGCGGGCAGGGCTTCAAGGGGACGTTCCTGCGCGGCGTCTTCCCCGACATCCTCACGCCCGATTTCCCCGGCGATCTTGCTCAGCGCATGGCCCGGCTGGAGGACATTCTATCCGAAGGATCGGATCACATCCTCATCGGCTCCAGTTATGGCGGCATGATGGCAGCGCTCTACGCCTGCGCCCATCCCCAGCGCGTGAAAAAGATCATCCTCTTGGCCCCGGCCCTGCCTTTTCATCCCTTCGACGAGAATCTGCCTGGCCCCTGCGATGTTCCCACCGTCATCTTTCATGGCCGACAGGATGCCATTGTGCCCCTGGACGCCACCCGGGCCCTGGCCGAGCGAGTCTTCACCAACCTGCAATTCAATGTGGTGGACGATGATCATCTGCTGCATGAGACGGTGCAGCGGCTGGATTGGCGAGCGCTGGCGGGGGCGTAAAAAACGCCGGACGAAAACGCCCGGCGTCGAAGATTTGCACGCTGTGTAATTGTTTCAGGCCGCGGCTATGCGGGGCCGGAATTTGTAGCTGTAGTTGATCAGTCCTTCATCGCCTTCCACGCTGAGCTTGCGGGTGACCATCTCCACCTTCATGCCCACCTCGATCTCTTCAGGCTCGACGTCGGTGAGCTGGGCTGTGAGCATGGGGCCTTCCTCCAACTTGATCAGGGCCAAGGGATAGGGGGCCTGAGTCTGAAAGCCCTCGGGCGCATTGTAAACGGTGGTGAAGCTGTATACCTCGCCCAGGCCGCTGAGCTGAGCCGGATCGTAGGCGGGCTTGGAACATTCGGGGCAAACGTCGCGGGGAGGGAAAACGTGGGCGCCACAATGATGACAAATTTCGCCATGAAGACTGTATCGTTGCTTTTTGATTCGCCAATTGCGGGCAATGTGCATGGTTGTTTCTCCTGAAAATCGAAATCAGTGCGATCAGAAGTGGATCGATGGCCGCACCTGCCGGGCATTTTCCCAGCATCGCTACGCATTATAATCCCCAAAAACTGTCAGAAACCATCACCTGGCGCTATTTTGGGGCGTCTGACAGCTTTTGACAGTTTTTCCGCCTCTCGAAAGTTGCGGATCAGCGTAACTACTAAGGTAGGGCTGCTAAGCCAACGTTCAGGACAGCGTTCGTCAGTTTTGCAGCCTTGGCCGCTGGACTTGGCCCCCACCCCGGCC